>NZ_JBXYJF010000008.1:0-100516 GCF_057396245.1 Psychrobacter sp. CX16 | reverse complement strand
GTGATCTCTCCTTGACCCATATCTCCAAGAGTTGTGTCAATGATCTCATGTGTGTCAGTATTGATAAGACATACCGAACGCATTTGTGGATAAGGCGCCTCTTTGGTCCTACCTTTGCTTGAGCTAAAGTGCTGAAGGTTCTCATCGGTGTATGGCAATGAGTATACGACGCCATCTACGGCTTGGACGCTAAGTCCCATGAAGTCTTGTTGCTGGGCTAGTGATTCCGTTTGGTAGTGAGCACTTAGTTGATGAAATAGCTGCTTTAGAGGTTCATGCCCGAGGCGTTGTCTTGCTTGTACAACAGCACTGGGTACGCAGGCCTGTGAGTCTAGATTAAGCCGCATTTGCTCTGTGATATACCAGATGGAACGGTTTCGATATAAGGCTGTACCGATGACTAGCCAAACAACGTGTTCGGCTGGTAGCTTCCGCCTTCTAATGCTCGCTTTGCCTGTATATTCTAAGGCCTGCTGTATCCAGTCAGGGTCTATTAATTCACTAAATTGTTCTAGGGTGTCTGGGATCCTTTTATGCGTCTCATTAATAGCTTCTTGTAGTCTCATAGTAAAATAGCCCATCTAGTTATAGATGGGCTATTTTATTACTTTTCTTCGGGTTTTTGCCTTAACTGACTGGCATTACTCCGAAGAGTGAGTTTTTGAGAAATAGAATTTTAATTCAAATTAGAATTTATATTCTAGGCCACCACCGATAGCAAATACGTCTGCTTCAACTACGTTGTCATGCTCAGTTTTGTTATAACCTGCGTATGCATGAGCAATTATATTCTTTTTATAATTGTATTTACCACCAACAACAAATTGGTCTGAATCTAAACCACTAACACCAGCTAGATCGCTAACGTTGTTATATTGTGCATACACAGAAGCAGGTTTAGAGAAGTTAGCTAAACCCATTTCGGCTGAAATAACAAAACCTTTCTCATCTTTATTTGAACTATCATAATCAGTTTCTTGATACATACCACCTACAGTTAATGGTAGTGAAGTCATGTTACTAGCATCATATGAAACAGTACCACGGATAACATCACCCGCGACATTAATGTCTTTATCATAAGCAACACCAGCTGAGAAGCCAGTTCCTTGATCAAACATGATTGATGCGCCGTAACCATTGTCACGATCAACACCATCAGTTTCAAATACTTCATCAGCAGCATACATAGCAGTAAACTGTAATGGTAGGCCTTCAAACTTTGGTGAAATCCACAAAATAGAGTTATCTATACGGCTGCTATCAAGCATGGTTAAAGCGTCTGCTAAAGTCGCTTCGTTATTATTACCACCTAAATTGTCCCAATAACCTTCAGTTAGAGTTACAGTATCAATCGCATCAAGCGGTCCATGTTGATGACCGAAACGAAACTCACCAAAACTGTTATTTTTTAAGCCAAGGAAAGTATCACGTCTTTTAAAAGTATCTTTTTTATCACCATCAACATCAATACCATACTCAAGCTTATAAGTGACATCAGTATTTGCAGTAATAGCCTCTGCACCTTTAAAACCAATACGCGAGCTGTTTGAATTAAGCTGTAACGAATCACCATCACTATCAGATAAAAGCTCTTCTTGTTCTGCATTTGGATTCGCTTGGTTATAAGCAAGTCTTGCAGCATTTTCAGCTTGTAGATAGTTATTATCATAATCAAGTTCAGCGTCGATGTAATCCGCTGTCATGAATACTTTACCGTATACAGTTGGAGCGGCATTGGCAGCTGATACAGATAAAGCGGCGATTGCTGAGGCTAAAAGTAATTTCTTCATTGGGTATTTCTCCACTTACGGATTAGTTACGAATCATTTCAATTGAAAAATGTTCGCTTTGATGGTTTTAAAAGATGAAACTGTAACTTACAGAATCAATTTATTAACCTAAATTAAACTTGATGCAATTATGGCAATATTTTATGACAAAATTGTTAAATAATGCAATAATTTTTTAACTTAACTATAAAAACACGAGACTAGATACAATAATAACTTTCATTCTTCGCCGTATAGCTCAGAAATATCGGTGTTACAATATGCATAAAGGTGATTTGGATTACTCAAACTATTTATTAACGACAAATTTATCTTATATAATTATGAAAATATTAGGGCGTGTGGAACATTCGCAAATTAGCACTGCTGATAGCTAAAATTGTTTCAGACTAGGCGTAAACCGTCGTTAATGTCTAGACCTTGACTAGGTTTGCAATAACGTCTGGGGCGATTTTAGCATCAGCCTCACTCGAGCACAGCTCTCGCCTTGCGAACGGGCAAAGCAGTGCTTTGCTTAATCCGTTCTCAGGGGCGGGACTCTTTTTTGCCAATATATTGCGAAATTGTCTAACTTAGAATGACTAAGCGTCAAAAATTTCACTGCATATTGACTAAAAAATAGTCGCCGCCAGTGCCATGGTCGAATGTTCCACACGCCCTAATTTTAATCTCGTCATTAATAAAAGTAAGGCCTTAAATAAAGACTACCTTTGATACTATAACGTAAGAAAAAACTCATCTTGAAAGATGAGTTTTTTTTGACTTAAAATCTAATATTTAAATTAGAACTTATATTCTAGACCGCCACCAATAGCAAATAAATCACCTTCTGCATCAGTATTAGTACTAGCACTATACCCTTCAGTGTTATTGTAACCAGCATATAGATGAGCAATCATATTTTTCTGGTACATATATTTGCCACCTAAAACAAACTGATCAGAATCTAAACCTTTATAACCACCAAGATCACTAACATTGTTATACTGTGCATAGACAGTAGCAGGTTTAGCAAAGTTACTTAAGCCCATTTCAACAGAGATAACAAAACCTGTTTCATCTTCGCTTGTATCATCGTAATCTGCTTCTTGATACATTGCACCAATCATTATTGGTGTACCCGTTAACTCAGAAGCGTCATATGAAACTGTACCGCGGATAACGTCGCCTGCAATTTCTAAGTCATCATCATATGCTAGACCTGCTGTAAAACCAGTACCTTGATCAAACATGATTGAAGCACCATAACCGTCATCATCTTTCTCTTCACCATCTATGTCAAATTGTTCATCAGCACCGTACATAGCAGTAACTTGTAAAGGTAGGTTACCTAACTGAGGTGAAACCCACATTACAGAGTTATCGATACGACTACTATCAGCCATAGTTAGAGCTTGAGCTAAAGTAGGCTCTTCATTATTAGTACCTAAATTATCCCAGTAACCATTTGTAACAGTGATATTATTGATCTCATCGACTGGAGAGCTTTGGTTACCAAATCTTAGCTCACCAAAACTGTTATTTTTTAGACCTAAAAAAGTAGTACGACGCGTGAATGTATCAGTCTTATCACCATCAATGTCAATACCATATTCTAACTTATAAATAACATCAGTATTCTCTGTAATTGGTTCTGAACCTTTAAAACCAATACGCGATCCATTTGAGTTCAACTGCAATGAATCACCATCTTTATCTTTTACAGTAGGAGATTCATAGTCTATTTCAGCGTCTACATAATCAGCTGTTAAAAAAGCTTTACCATATATGGTAGGTGCAGCTTGTACAGTTGAAATAGATAGAGCAGCAATGGCTGATGCTAGAAGTAGTTTTTTCATGGGTGGTTCTCCACTTTACAATTTTAGTTATAGGCTGCTCTAAAAAGCTAACGGCCATCGAATGATTAGTCAAAGAGACATAATTGTCATTAAAATTCTCTGACTTAATATAACAGTCAGATCTTAATGTAGTATGGTAGTAAAGTATTACAGTTCTATTGATTTTATAAATAAATTAACTAAGTCTATTTATTACAACTCGTTTTTAGAAACTCATAAAAATAACAAGGCATAGAATTCTGTTACATAACTCACCAAACTTATACCTCTTGAATAAGGATATCAACTTTGAAATAATTTGCAACACTTTTTTAGCACTAGGCCTTATTTTTTCCTAATGACTATGTCAAACCTTACTAAACAAACCCTATTCTCAAACTATTAAAATTAACTGTAGATTCAAGTCTGGTATTTTTAGTCCAGCCAGTTTAGACCTCTAATCATAATGCTAGATTAAAGCCAAAGTCTACGTTAAAAGTTGAGAATGAGGTATTGGTTCTATTTTATACAGCATATAAAAAAGACCCACTAGTTACAGTGAGTCTATTATTATTAATTAGCAAATTAAGTCTAGAATAAATACTCTCAACCACCACCTACTGCAAATACTTCAGCATCTGCTCTATCACTTAATTCTTTATCACTATATCCAGCATATAAATGACCAACTATATTTTTTGATACTTATACTTTCCACCTATAACATACTGGTCATTATCTACATCATCTAAGCCGCCAAGATCACTAACATTATTATATTGTGCGTAAATTGAAGCAGGTTTAGAAAAATTACTGGTGGTGTCTCAACAAGTATACTGAAGTAGAAAAAATGTTGGGACAGCCAGAGCAGATGTTATATTTGAGGTTATGAAGACACAAATAGAACTTAACTGCCCCGACTGTCACAGTACAAGTGTAAAGAAAAACGGTAAAAAAGGCTATGGTAAGCAAAACTACCAATGTAAGAGATGTAAACGCCAATTTATTGGTGACCATGCTTTAACCTATCAAGGTTGTCATTCAACCGTAAAAAGCAGAATTCGGTTAATGTTAGTCTGAGGCTGTGGCATTCGAGATATTGCTGAAATAGCCACAGTAAGCATAGGTAAGATACTAAATACGATACAAGGCTGGACATACCAACTCACCCCGAAGCAACAGTACTACCGAAGACTTGAGGTCGATGAGTTTTGGACGGATGTAGGCAAAAAGAAGCGTAAAGTTTGGCTCATTTATGCCTATGACCGTAGCATAGGTGAGATAGTAGCTTATGTATGGGGCAGGTGTAACTTAAAGATAGCTAAGAAGCTTAGAGCCCGTCTCAAGCAGCTTAAAATTGACTATGGATATATAGCTATGGACAACAGGGACAGCTTTATCACTGCTTTCAAAGCTGACAATAAACGAATTGGTAAAAATATACTGTCGGTATTAAAGGCAATAACTGCCGAATAAGACAAAGATTAAGACGAGCTTTTAGAAAAACTTGTGGTTTCTCTAAAAAGCTCGATAACCATTTTAAGACCTTTGATATGCTGTTCTTTTACATCAATTGTGGGTATGTCTAATGTCAGCATACTTTTTGAAACACCACCAAGGTTTTGAATAGACAAAAAAAAGCTCTGCTAAATATCGAATTTAGCAGAGCTTTAAAAAAGTGTAGAATAGTTAAAAGTTAAATAGTGCTAGCACGATTCACTCGCATAAAGATTTAAGTTTTAAGCGGGCTTGATGTAATAATGGCTCAGTATAGCCACTTGGCTGCTCACGGCCTTTAAAGATTAAATCTTTAGCGGCTTGGAAAGCAATTGAGTTATCGAAGTTATCCGCCATTGGGATATAGTTCGAGTCGCCTTTATTTTGCTCGTCAACCACTTTCGCCATGCGTTTTAGAGCCTCCATCACTTGCTCTTCGGTTACGACGCCATGATGCAACCAGTTAGCAATGTGCTGACTTGAAATACGTAGCGTTGCTCTGTCTTCCATTAGACCCACGTTATTGATATCTGGCACTTTAGAACAGCCGACACCTTGATCAACCCAGCGTACAACGTAACCTAAGATACCTTGTGCGTTATTCTCAATCTCTTGGCGCTTCTCTTCTTCTGTCCAATTGGTATCTTTTGCTAATGGAATCGTTAAGATATCATCAAGGCTTGCACGCTCACGGCCTTTAAAGCTCTCTTGTACGTCTTGTACGTTCACTTGATGGTAGTGAATACTATGTAGCGTTGCACCTGTTGGTGACGGTACCCATGCGGTTGTCGCACCGGCTTTAGGATGGTTAGACTTAGTCTCCACCATCTCTTTCATCTCATCTGGTTTCGCCCACATGCCTTTACCAATTTGAGCACGGCCGATTAAACCAGTTTCAATACCGATATCAACGTTCCACTGCTCATACGCAGGCTGCCACGCTTGTGACTTCATGTCACCTTTACGAACAAAAGGACCGGCGTTCATGCTGGTATGAATCTCATCACCTGTACGGTCTAAGAAACCGGTGTTAATAAAAATAACGCGCTCTTTAGCCTGACGAATCGACTCTTTTAGGTTAATAGTGGTACGGCGCTCTTCATCCATAATACCGATTTTTAGGGTATTTCTTGGTAAGTTTAACGCATCTTCAACCGCAGCAAATAAATCATCAGCGAACTTCACTTCTTCAGGGCCATGCATCTTCGGTTTGACGATATACATTGAGCCTTCACGTGAGTTAGAGTGCTCGTTATTACCCTTGATGTCATTGATGGTCAATAATGGCGTGATTAGCGCATCCATGATACCTTCAAAAATCTCTTCTTGACCGTTACCCAAATCAACTAAGATAGCTGGGTTTTGCATTAAGTGACCCACGTTACGCGTTAACAGTAGCGCACGGCCTGGTAATACAAGCTTACCGCCTTCTGGCGTAGTATATTCACGATCTGGGTTAAGTTTACGAGTTAGCTTTTTATCGCCTTTATAGAAAGTCTCGGTTAAATCACCATTCATCAAGCCAAACCAGTTACGGTACGCTTCTACTTTCTCTTCTGCATCAACCGCAGCAACTGAGTCTTCGTTATCCTGAATAGCTGTAATCGCTGATTCTAATAGCACATCTTTGATGTTAGCAGGATCATCTTTACCCACTGGATGGCTGGCATCAATCTGAATTTCTACATGTAGGTTGTTGTTTTTAAGCAAGATACCGGTTGGTTTTGCAGCATCACCCACATGACCTGCGAATTGCGCAGTATTTTTTAGTGCGGTTTTGCTGTCACCTTGAGCGATAACCAATGCACCGTTTTCAACACTAAAGCCAGTCACATCAGTATAGCTGCCTTGCTCTAGACCAAAATACTCATCTAAGAAGCCTTTGGCATAAGCCACAACTTCAGCACCACGTTTTGGATTGTAGCTGCTGCCTTTGTCTTTGCCATCGTCAGTGTCAATCATATCAGTGCCATATAAGGCATCGTATAAGCTGCCCCAACGCGCATTGGCTGCGTTTAGCGCATAGCGAGCATTACGCACTGGTACAACCAATTGTGGACCTGGGGTCGTTGCAATTTCAGCATCGACGTTTTCTGTCGTTACTTCAAAGTCATCGCCTTCAGGCAATAAGTAACCGATATCTTGTAGGAACTGCTTATATTTAGGGTAATCAATCTCACCGTCTTTGGCAGGATTGTCTAAATGCCACTGATCGATTTTTGCTTGTAGCTCATCCCGCTTAGCAAGTAGCTCTTTGTTGCGTGGCGTAAATTGCTTAACGATATCTGCGAAGTTTGACCAGTACGCTTCTGACTCTACACCAACACGAGGTAGCACATCATTTTCAATGAAATTATAAAGTTGACTATCAATAGCAAGGATGCCTTTTTGAACACGATTCTGACCGTTATTAACAGAGTTACTCATACCATTTGATCCTTTATTGGTGAAAGTTATAAATATCAAAAAAGATTTAGACTAAATTTTTATTAGTTATATCTTATTCTATAGTCTTTTTTCGGACTAATATCACTATTTAAAATGACTGATAAACCATGCCTGATTTATCTATCCTCATACTACTATCATTCAACTAAATAAACAAGAAACTGGCATTTCACAAATAAATATTTGGTCTTTAATCACTTGATAATGGGTATTAAAACGATATAAATCAGCGGTCTATAGACTTAGCATGGTAGCCACTGGCAGAGTTTAGCTATTTAATTTACTACAGTTTCTGCTATTTTTAATATTTTAAATCTTTAGTGCCGATGGCCAAACAATAGGCGAAGTCAGTGGCTGATATTTGATAGAATAATGCCTACTCAATTTATAATCGCCTACTCATTTTATTTTAGAGTTTATGACTCACTACTCTTTTCTCTTACCCCATACTTAAGACTGACTGTTTATGACTAATTCGATGAATACCACGGCACCTGTCTCTTCTTTTGCAACGTCTTTAACTGACGAGGACGTAAACAACACCGTTCACGCCCCTGCAAAAACAGATATTTCTCATATTTATGAATTTTTAGGTACGCGTACACCAAAATCATGGTTAGAGGCGGCGCAGCAGGACTTACCGACCATTATTCAAGATCATGCCAATTGTGAGAAAAAGGCAGCCGGAACAGCGATGAACCTTATTTTTCGTTATGAGTTCCATCGCGACTTACAGCTAAAACTGGCTCAACTGATTCGTGAAGAGATGTTACACTACGAACAAGTGGTCGGCATTATGGTAGAACGTGGACAGAAATGGCGTCATTTGCCTGCTAGCCGTTATGCAAAAGGAATGCTTAAACACAAGCGTACCTTTGAGCCTGCTGCTATGATTGATGTATTGATCATTGGTGCCTTTATTGAGGCACGTTCTTGCGAGCGCTTTGCGGCATTAAGTGAAGTGATCGATGATGAACGCCTAGCTAAATATTACCGTTATCTATTAAAATCTGAAAGTCGTCATTACGAGGATTACATTACGCTCGCCCGCTCTCTTGTATCAGATAACCCCAAAGAAAAGCAGGCAAAGGCAGCTTTAGATTATGAAGCGCTGCATCAAGCCACCAATGGTAGTATCAATCATGACGAGCAAACCTTAGATATTGATGCCCGCATTGCCTTTTTTAGGGAAGTTGAGGCGGAGCTGATTACTAGCCCAGATAGTGAGCTGCGTTTCCACAGCGGCGTACCCAGTCTTTAAGCACCCATTTGTCAAATAGATGAATTTAGCCAAAACAAAGGGCAGATTAACTCAGTTAATCTACCCTCTTCTATTCTTATACAGCTTGATGCCTTGTTTAAAAGCTACTCAAACTTTTTATTTTAAATCTTCGTTTAGTACTCGAGTTTGCGCGTTATCAACAGTGGCATAACGGTTCTGATCCGTGATTTCATCGCTCTGAGGCTGCTCATCTGCTTTTGATACAGTATTGGCATTCACATTACCATCAAATGGCGTTTCGCCTTCTTGATCTCGTCTGTCTGGCTGACGCGCTGGATTGTCGCCATCATTGACATGTTTAGACTTATAGACATCCTGCTTAAGTGTTTCTGTACCCTTATCATCTTGAGTCTCTGAAGCAACGCGACGATCCTCAGTTCCAGTCTCTGTATTAACGGCTTCTGTATTCGGGGCTTCTGTATTAATTGGTGTTTTGGTTAAATGAGGGTCTTTGGTTTGCATGGTTCATCCTTATTATTATTGAGTAAGTTTATTCTTCTAATAAGTATAAAAAGTTTCGTATCACTCTCATTATATAAACGAGTCCTCTATATAAATGAGTAACCTGTCTATGTAGATGAGGAACAATTGCTCAATTGCATTTATTAGTCTTTATCATGGCGACCTAGATCATGAGCATTTAAATCACCCACATTTTTACCTGCTGGCGGTAGACCTGCTTGAGCACGAGGGTCTAAATACACTTCATCAGTTTCTTGTGAATCTTGCTGTTCACCATCAATTTCTGGTTGATGCTTAGTGCCTTCGTAATCGCCTAACTCTTCTTTGCCTTCTTCAGTCCCTTTAGACTGAGCAGCACCTTTATCAATAGAAGGGATATTTTCTTCATGATGCTCACCGCGAGCACGCGCTTTATTCACGTCATCTGCTATAACTTGATCACGAGTGCCTTCTACTTTGATTTCTTTGTTAATCGACATATTATCCCCTCATTATTTATTTTTATAATTGTACTGATATCCCAGTAGCTAATTAATTTTTATGTGCTTAAGACCTTATTCGCCTAACATTTATTTATGCACTATTTATCAGTTCGTACATCGTCATCAATAAATGGTGTTTCCTCATCCTTAGATAAATCTTGTGGTGCTTGATTGTCATCTTTTAGATTATCTTTCACTTGATTTGGCTCTACTTCGTTTGCAGCTTGTGTCACTTCCGATTTATTTGCATCGTTATTCATGATGTTTTTCCTTTTATCAATAATATGAACTATCTATTGTGGTTCTTTATTAAGGCAGCTAATAAATACTGACCTTTATAAGCTGATTATTATCATATAGACAAAGCACTGCTATAAACTATTAGCAACACGTAGTATTGTGTTTAAAAATGTTGAAAAAAAAGCAACTTTGTAAACAAAGTTGCTCTTCTTTCACTAAAACAGGATAAATAAGCGTTATCAATCAAATATCAGATTGAGGAACACTCTCTTCAATATCTGACACCCCATTTATTTTCTTCAATAAATAATCCTGTGCAATAAACGGCTCTTCGCCTTTTGCAGGTTTTATCTGCTCCCAGCTGCCATCGCCTTTTAATGACCAAGACTGTACGTTGTCTTTTAGATAGCTGATCAGACCATCCTCATAGACACGTTTGAACAGATTACGGTCCTCTACAGGGAATGCCACCTCAACACGGTGGAATAAGTTACGACTCATCCAGTCCGCGCTGCCACAATACAAGCGCTCATCGCCGCCGTTATAGAAATAATAAACACGTGTATGCTCTAAGAAGCGGCCCACAATTGAGCGTACTGTAATGTTCTCAGACAAACCTTTGACTTGCGGACGAATACAGCTCATCGAACGTAAAATCAATTCAATCTTCACGCCTGCCTGCGAGGCATCATATAGCTTATCAATCAAATGGCGCTCGGTTAGCGCGTTACATTTAACGATGATATGGGCTTTTTTACCGGCTTTGGCATTGGCAATCTCACCATCTATAAATGACATCAACTGAGTGTGTAAGGTAAATGGCGCATGCAATAGTTTATTCACGTTGGCAGGCTTACCCATTCCAGTTAACTCTTGGAAGATTTTGTGTACATCTTCAGAGATATCAGGATTAGCGGTAAATAGACCATAATCTGTATAAGCTTTGGCATTACCTTCATGATAGTTACCAGTACCTAAATGCACATAGCGGCGGATTTTATTATCCTCACGGCGTACAATCAGCATCAGTTTGGCATGCGTTTTATAACCGACTATACCGTAAACCACGACTGCGCCTGCTTCTTGCAAGAAGTTAGCAACCTCGATGTTTGACGCTTCATCAAAACGGGCACGTAGCTCTATAATAGCGGTAACTTCTTTACCATTACGTGCCGCTTCTGCTAATGCCTTAACAATTTCAGAGTTTTTGCCCGAGCGATATAAAGTCTGTTTAATCGCCAATACTTTCGGGTCATTGGCCGCTTGCCAAATGATGTTCACTACAGGATTAAATGACTCAAAAGGATGATGCACCATCACGTCGCCGCGGCGAATGGCGGTAAACATGCTCTCACCTTTGTCAAATGACTCACGTCTAAAGGCTTTAGGAATAATATGCGTAAACGGCTGGAAACGCAACTTCGGAATATCAAAATCGAACAACAAACGAGTCAGGTTAACCGGACCATTAACACGATATAGCTGGTTGTCATGTAGGCCGAACTCATCTAATAAATAGTCGCTAATCTCAGTTGGGCAGTTGGTAGTCACCTCTAGGCGTACCTTATCACCGAAGCGGCGATTGTCCAGCTCGCCCTCTAGGGCTTTGGCGATATCTTCAACATCATCAGATAATTCGAGATCAGCGTTACGGGTCAAGCGAAACTGATGGCAGCCCGTTACTGACATACCTGGGAATAGTTTGCCCACGTGCTCATGAATAACGGCCGACAGCATAATATGATGCTCTTTACCACCAGTTAGCTCATCTGGCAGGCGAATAACGCGTGGTAAGCTGCGCGGTGCTGGCACAACTGCCAGATTTATATCACGGCCAAAGGCATCTTTGCCCTCTAGACTCACCATGAAGTTAAGGCTCTTGTTTACCAAACGTGGGAACGGGTGCGCAGGGTCAATGCTAATCGGTGTTAATACTGGCATGACCTGTTCAATAAAGTAATTCTTCATCCACTGCGCTTGTTCGGCATTCAGCTCATTACGCTTCAGATAGCGGATGTCCTCTTCCGCCAATGCTGGCAAGATATCTTCGTTTAAAATACGGTACTGCTCATCAATGGCTTTGTGCGCCACATCAGAGATTTGTCTTAATACTTCACTCGGACGCATCTTGTCCGGCTTGGTTGAGATATAACCATGATTAAGCTTTTGCATCAGACCAGCTACACGAATCTCAAAGAACTCATCCATGTTAGATGAGAAGATAATTAAGAAAAACAGACGCTCAAGTAGTGGATGGCGCGGGTTAGTCGCTTGCGCCAGTACACGTAAGTGAAACTGCAGCCAAGACAACTCACGGTTGATATAACAGTTCGGCGAATAGGTACCATCGTCATAACGCTGCCAATCTAATACGGTTAGCTCATGCTCATTGTTTGATTGCTGAGCGGCAGTCGTCTGCTCCTTATCTTGAGCAGTGGTTGTTGTCTTTTTTTGAGTCGCTGTGTTGTTGGTCATAATATCAATTACATCCTTAAATGCATGGTACGGCGGATTTTATTAAGTCTTTGCTTATTTAAACTAGGTATCGTTCTATTAGCTTCATTATTAATGCCTAATTATCGAGGGTTTATGACTTAAACAGTGAGCCTATAAGTAGCTGTTCTCAATTAAACCTCTCTATTTATATATGGTAGCACGCAAATATGACGACTATATATCAACCGCCTGTATATTGAGTCATAAACACACTTTATTAAGGGATACTGGCGCTATTCATGCGTCTCATAATAATGCGCTGTTTATTGCGTAGGCGCTTAGCACCCATATTATCCTGATAATACTTAGGATTGGTCAGCATGCTAATCAATAGTGCAGACTCATCGCGGTTAAGATTGCTCGCTGACTTATTAAAATAATGCTGCGCCGCCGCTTCAATCCCGTAAATACCGTCACCGAACTCTGCCACATTCAAATAAGCCGTCAAAATGCGCTTTTTATCCCACAATGCTTCAATCATCACCGTGATACTGGCTTCAATGCCTTTGCGCACATAAGAGCGATGTGAGGTTAAAAATAGGTTTTTCGCCAACTGTTGAGTAATGGTTGACCCGCCAGCAGACACACTACCGCTGCTTTCATTTTTCTTCATCGCCGCTTCAATACCTTCCATATCAAAGCCTTCATGTGTCAGAAACTTGGCATCTTCACTGGCAATCGCCGCCTGCTTGGCACTTTTTGCAATATTGTCATAATCAACCCATGTCTGAGAGACACTACCACCGCCCATGCGGTGTGCCACCATAAACATACTGTTATTAATAGGCTGCGTTTTCCATACCATAAGCAAGCTGGCTACCAAAAGATAGAAAGCTACTACGAGCAGAATGAGTGCCCCTAATAAACGTTTTATAAACTTAGATACTGCCGTCATAATATTTTGACTCAGCTAACAATGAAATTTAAACAATGATAAACCAACCTAGGTTTTACGACTAGCTAATTATCACCCCTTTTGTAGAATCACGTTAAAATAGCTGCTCTACACCCTTACCCTCTACACTATTAATCTAGACACCTAAAAGGATGGCAACATATGTCTCATATCCAACAAGCCCGACAACAAATCAAACAACAAGCCGATGTAGGACAATATACCCATGAGAATAATCTAGATGAGACGGCTTGGTGGTTATTAGGAACATCGGGATGTCATCTTTGTGAGCAAGCGGAACATACGCTTAGGCTATTTTCTAGTGTTAATCCAGTTACTATACAAAAGGTAGATATCGCTGATTTCGATGAGCAACTGATGGATCAGTTCGCCACATTAATACCCGTTATCTTAACCCCAACGACGCAAATTAATTATCCGTTCTCTGTCATGGACTTAACGGCTCATCTCTCATAAAAACTTAACAAAGAAACAAACAAGTGTTTACTTGAAAAATATTTGGCAATACAATAGCACCATTAAAGTTTTTCATCATTATTTTGTATGTTTAAAAATGCCTTTTGCTCTTCTATAGGCATTCTCAAATCATTAGCCAATTGAACAATTGGTATTTTCAACTTGTACATGCATAACAAGGAAGTTACATGTTTACTTTTTTAGCACTTGCTCCCATTGTAACCGTATTCCTATTATTGGTCGTACTGCGGTTACCTGCCAAATATGCTATGGCAGCTTCTTATTTAGTTACCGCTTTATTAGCGCTATTTGTTTGGGATGCGGGTTTATCCCAAGTTGCTGCAGCGACCACTAACGGGGTTATTGTTGCCCTAACTATTGCATTCATCGTCTTCTCTGCTATTTTGTTGCTAAATACGCTCAAAGAAAGTGGTGCGATGATTGCTATCCGCCGCGGCTTTATGGATATCACGCCTGATCGCCGAGTGCAGGCCATTATTGTCGCTTGGTTATTTTGTTCATTGGTCGAAGGCTCGTCAGGTTATGGAACGCCATCAGCAGTGGGCGCACCATTATTATTGGCCTTAGGTTTCCCTGCTATGGCGGCGGTCATGGTGGTCTTGATTATTCAATCAACCCCTGTTTCTTTTGGCGCTGTTGGCACACCCTTGTTACTCGGCGTATGGTCAGGGATTGATAACAAGCAAGATTTAGCAGACGCTATCGAACCTGCTACGGTAGCAGATTATTTATTACAGATTACCGCAAATGTTGGTCTATTTCATTCGCTTATCGGTGTCCTTATTCCACTAATTCTTAGTGCCTTCTTAACCCGCTTCTTCGGTGAGAAAAAATCATTTGTGGAAGGTCTAAAAGTGTGGCCTTTTGCTTTATTTTCTGGCATTTGCTTTACCCTACCCTACTTTTTGGTTGCCAAATATTTAGGCCCAGAGTTCCCCTCATTGGTTGGCGGTTTTGTTGGTTTGTTAATTGTTATTCCTGCGGCCAAACATGGTTTTTTAATGCCAAAAGAGATTTTTGACTTTGGCCCTAGAGAACATTGGGATAAAGAATGGTTAGGAACCTTGGCACAAGAGGATTTTGATGACAGCGTGGAACCAAAGTTCTCAATTCTACGAGCCTTCTCGCCTTATGCCATCGTGATTGGTTTATTGATTATTACACGTGTTATCGCTCCGCTCAAAAACTTCTTGGTTGGGGACTCAGCAACCATCGTTTTTAATAACTTATATGGCAGCGAAATCTCAAGCAAAATTCAGCTACTATATTCTCCTGGCACTATTTTAATTATTACCTCTTTACTGTGCATGTGGATTTATAATATGAATACGAGCGCAGTAAAACGCAGTTGGGCAAACTCAGCCAAAACTATGGTTTCTGCAGCTCCTGCGTTATTATTATCTGTGCCTATGGTACAGGTGTTTATCAACTCAGGCTCAAGTACTGACGTTGCGACCAACTTGCCTGCCATGCCTATCTTATTAGCAGAAAGTGCCAGTGCCACATTTTCACAAACTTGGCCTTTAGTATCACCTTGGATTGGCGCAATGGGAGCCTTTATTGCTGGCTCTAACACCATTAGTAATATGATGTTTTCATACTTTCAGTGGTCAACAGCCACTCAGATTGGTCTAGATACCAACCTTGCTGCGCAAGTGGTGGCTCTACAAGCGATTGGCGGTGCTGCAGGTAATATGATTTCTGTTCATAATGTGGTGGCTGCTTGTGCAGTCGTCGGCTTAGTGAACAAAGAAGGCTATGTTATCCGTAAGACCTTAGTCGCCATGACTTATTATGTGGTGCAGGCAGGATTCTTGGGTATGGCAGTCATTTTTGGCGGTTTAATCTGGTGGTTATTGGCTCTGGCTTGGCCTATCTTATTCTTAACCCTTATGTCTATTACCAGCAAACCGGCTGCAGTGGCTCACTCAACTATAAAATAACTAGGTAAACTCAAAACGAGTTTCGAATCTCTTAATAGCATCAGTCGATGCCAAAGCTAAGCGAGTTCATTATCATGAAAGACTTAACCAAGATGACTGAAATTGAAGACCTTCGCCGCGTAGCCGAGCGCAAGGTACCACGTATGTTTTATGACTACGTTGATTCAGGTTCATGGACACAAACGACGTACCGTAATAACGAAACGGATTTTGATCGTATTAAGCTGCGTCAGCGGGTTTTGGTTGATATGGACAATCGCAGCCTTGCCACTACTATGATTGGTGAAGATGTCAGTATGCCTGTCGCCATTGCCCCAACCGGCTTTACCGGTATGATGTGGGCCAATGGTGAGATACATGCCGCGCGCGCAGCTGAGAAATTTGGTATTCCTTTTTCACTGTCTACCATGAGTATTTGTTCTATCGAACAAGTCGCAGAAGCAACGACGCGTCCTTTTTGGTTTCAGCTGTATGTAATGCGTGATCAAGACTTTATGGCTAATCTTATCCGCCGTGCTAAAGAAGCCAACTGCTCTGCGCTGATATTAACCGCAGATCTGCAAGTCTTAGGTCAGCGTCATAAAGATATTAAAAATGGTTTGTCTGCACCGCCGAAACCAACATTAAGCAATATCTTAAATTTAATGACCAAGCCTGAATGGTGCTATAACATGCTTGGCGCTAAAAGCCGTACCTTCGGTAATATCGTAGGTCATGCAAAAGGCGTTGGCGATTTATCTTCCTTATCATCATGGACAGCTGAGCAGTTTGACCCAGGCTTAAGTTGGGAAGATGTGGCACGCATTAAGGATATGTGGGGCGGTAAATTAATCATCAAAGGCATTATGGAGCCTGAAGACGCTATTTTAGCCGCACGCAGCGGTGCCGATGCGATGGTTATCTCCAACCATGGCGGCCGCCAGTTAGATGGAGCACCCTCTTCTATTGCTTGCTTAACTGAAATCGTACAAGCGGTTCAGGCTGAAAATAGTAATATCGAAATCTGGCTAGATAGTGGTATCCGCTCAGGACAAGATGTATTAAAAGCTATTTCATTGGGTGCAAAAGGTACCATGGTCGGCCGCGCTTTCTTATACGGCCTCGGCGCTTACGGTGAAGATGGTGTACGCCGCGCATTAGAGATACTTTATAAAGAATGCGATATTACAATGGCATTTTGTGGTCAGACCAACATTAATAATGTCACAGACGATATCTTAGTCAAAGGCACTTACGAGTATCTTAAAACCTCTATTCCACAAATAGCACCTATTCGCTGGGGCTAATCCCGATATTCTCTCAAAGAGGAACGACGCAGTCTTATGCAGTTAGCTATGCTAAAATAGCGAAACTTTATAAGCCGCTAATTCCTCTTATGACCGTAAAACAATTCTTTAACCGCGCCCCGATGACCACCCTGTTGCTACTGAGCTTTATTGCTCTGTTTGTTATTCAAGTAGCCACTGGTATGGATGCCAATGAGCCAAGTCTTGAGGCGCTATTGACTTGGGGTGCCAACGCGCTCCCCTATACGCTCGGTTATGAGCCTTGGCGCCTGATTACCAGTGCCTTTTTACATATTGGTTTAATGCATTTACTATTTAATGCGTTTGCGATGTATTATTTTGGCCAAGCGGCAGAGGTCAGCTTCGGTTCGGTTAAATTCTTACTGCTATTTTTGCTCTCTGCCGTAGGAGGCAATCTACTTAACAGCTATGTCACTTGGTGGCAAATCATGCATAATAACGGAGTGCCCGGCATATCCGCCGGAGCCTCTGGCGGTATTATGGGCCTAGGCATGGCACTGCTTATGGTTGAGCTATTTAAAGGCAAGCTACTTAACTTCCCTGCAAAAGGTAATAATGCTCAGCTGAAAAATTTAGCCATCATTATGGGTATTAACCTTATGTATGGCTTTGCGGTTCCTGGAATTGATAATGCCGGTCACATTGGCGGCGCTATCACAGGAGGACTATTGGCTATAAGTATTATGCTCGGCTATCGCGGTGTTGTGCGCCATAATAAGAGTGCTCAAACTGCACCGAATACCAATCATTCCAATAATAGTAATCCTATTTATAAGCTACTCCCTTGGTTGGGATTTTTGATTATTAGCGCTATTTTTTATAAGTTATGGCTAGACTTACATCTACTGTTAGGCTTATAGTTCATTTAACTGTAAAATAGCGGTTAACGAACGTTACCCGTTTATTTATTCAAATTTTATTTACCTTCTATCAATCAACTGATAAAGAGTTTTTTATGATCACCACTTATACAAAACTTGCGCTACTTTTGGCAAGCTTAGGCTTAATCGGTCTAGCCTCTACTGCAGCACAAGCTCAAGCTCCTGTTACTTCTCCAGCTAGTGAGGAGTCTGGCCTTCGAGTTGGCGTAAACGTTATTGCTGAAAGCAGCGCCTATGATAGAGACAATGAAGTTAGCATATTACCAAGCCTGTTTTATGACAACGGTCAGATTTACGCCCGTGGTAGCCAGTTCGGTGGTTATCTGGTAAATGATGGCACCAATGAGGTTGCCGGTTTTATTCAGCCTGGCGGCAGTAAGTTTGACCCTGATGATGCTGACGGTGCATTAAAAGAGTTAGATGAGAGAAAATGGTCGGGTATGGTTGGCGCAAGCTACCTACGCCGCACGCCTATTGGCGGTTTCCGTGGTCAAATTGCGACCGATGTAACTGGCCGCAGTGAAGGCACTGTTGCTCGTTTAACTTATCTAGCCAAACTAACGCCAGGCAAATGGACCATCTATCCAAGCGCCGGTCTTGAATGGGTAAGCGAAGATTACAACGAATACTATTATGGCGTAACTCAAAAAGAGTCTAACAAATCAGGTATCCGCCGTTATTCTCTAGACTCAAGCGTTAGCCCATATGTGAGCGTAAATGCCACTTATGAAATAAATAATGACTGGGATTTATTCTTAGGTCAGAACATCACTTATCTAAATGATGAGCAGTATGACAGCCCTATGGTTGATGACCGTGTCGACTACCGCACCACTTTAGGGGTATTATACAAATTCTAAGTATATGCCTTAGAATCTGTTATTTCTAATCGAGCGTGGCTATTCTTATCTATAATCATAGCCACACCGTTAAGATAACACCTGTTTTCAAGTTTAATTACGCTCATATAAAGAGGACGATACGTGCAACATACTCAGCAACCTATTGATGATACGGCAGATGAGTCTTTCACAGATTTTGATGACAATCTAAAGTTTGGTTTCTCTGGAATTTGGTCGTATATTACAGACAAAGTAAGAGCTGTGTATGGTAAAGCAGCAGATTCTGTAGACGATGAATTCTCTTTACCGGTAAGCCAAGATCAAGTCAACGGCGCACTAAAGAAGTTTGTTACAGACAACGTCAAACAAATTCTTGAGTTAAGAGTGGAGCTGCATGACGATTGGTTTAGACTGTTTTGTACCGTCGAGGTCAAAGGCATCTATGCCGAGGTCGCCAGTAACTTTAGATTGGTGCATGTCCAATTAGACCGTGACGTTCAGCGTTTCGTTTTTGGACAAATGACCAATACCGATGTGCTTAACCTTCGTTGTGAGTCTTTTCTCAAACGTAGCGGTATTAAATTTGTTATTTGGTTTTATCACAGTGTGCTACACAAAGACCCATTAGGCTTCATTCTTAGCAAAATTAATATCGCCCGTCCAAAAGATAATATAATTTACTTGGATATTAACCGCTGGCTTAAAAAGAATAAGAAGATTATCAACACCTTACATAAGGTACAGATAAACTATGGTTTGGTAGAAGAAGAGCAGCTTATCTTAAAGACCAAGGTAAATGTGCGTGACCTACTCTCTAATGAGAGTAATAATGATATCATCACTCCAGATGATGAGCCAGAATTACTAAAAGGCCCAACTAACCCTATTAGTGATGCCATTAGCCCTAGCCAAGAATAATTAGCCTATTCATTATCTAAAGCTTACTAGCATAAGCAAAGCCCCTAAATTAATTTAGGGGCTTTTTCTATCTTCACTGGACTAATTGTCTTTATCTAATTAATCCACGGAAAACCACCACAAAAAACAAGCCCTTCTTACCAGTAGTTTTCTACCGCAATATTACCCACACCGCGGCGGTTCATTACCAGACCCATCTCTTTTAGGGTCTCTTTGGTATCGTCCACCATTTGCGGGTTACCACATAGCATCACATGTGAGTGCTCATTAGACAGATTCTCACCAGCAACTGCTTCGAGCTTACCGGTTATCAGTAGCTCAGGCAAGCGTTTATTCAATGCACCGTCAACCTTTTCACGTGTCACAATTGGCACAAAGGTAAGTTTGGCCGGTGACGTAACTAGCCCACCGAAGTCTTTTTCAAATGACTTAATCAAATCAACATAGGCCAACTCTGCTTGATTGCGCGCACTATAAGCCAGAATAATATGCTCGTAATCTTCCCATGTCTTTATGTCTTGAAGCATGGATAAAAACGGCGCAAGCCCAGTTCCAGTCGCCAATAACCATAAGTCTTTTGGTAACGGCTCTTGGTAACGGGCAAGGGTTAAGAAACCAAACGGCGTGGTGTTTAGCAGCAGCTCATCACCCACTTCTAGATGCTGTAGCTGAGAAGTAAATGCACCATCTTCAATAACGATTGAGAAGAACTCTATAGTCTCATCATATGGCGATGACACAATCGAGTATGCACGGTAGATGTCTTCATCAGGCGCAGACTCTGCATTATCAGCCGTGTTATTTTTGTGATAATTTAGCCGACTTGGATTGACACCTAAGCGTACCCATTGACCTGCCGTAAACTTAAAACTCTCTGGCCGTGTCACCATAAAACTAAACAAAGTGGGTGTCCAAGTTGTCTTACTCAATACTTTAACGGTCTGAATATTATCACTCATAATAGTCACTTCTTATTAAAGGTTCTGCTGCCTATAGGATTAAACAAAAAAAATGCTTGCAGAGTAAATGTACTCCACAAGCATAACATATTGTACTGTTTATCTCATCCAAGCTACCAGATAACTGCGTTGCTCGCCCAAAGGATAAAGTCATTAGGGAGAACACCGAAGTAGATTACCGCTAATGTTGCAATAAGCACCATCAGACCACCTACTTGAATGCCCCAATGCCATAGCGCATCGAATTCGATGGTTTTATTGGGACGCTTAAACAAGGTCAGCATCACTCTTAGATAGTAGAATAGACCAATAGCACTACCTAAAATAATCATCGCCGCTAGGAACCATTGCATACCTTGTACCGCAGCTACTACCGCGAAGAACTTAGTAATAAAGCCTGCAGTTAAAGGCACACCCGCCATCGACAGTAGCATGACAGTCATGACACCGGTTAAGACTGGACGGCGCCAGAATAGACCACGGTAGTGCTCAAGCTCTGAGGCTTCACCAGAATCTTTGTAAGTGCTCGACATCAGAGTAATTACACCGAACAGACCCAGTGAAGTTAGCGCATAAATCGCCATATACATATTACTAATTGAGTAAGCCGTCGGACCTACGCTAGCGATGACCACCAACACATAACCCATATGTGAGATTGATGAATAACCCAGTAAACGCTTTAAATTGGTCTGACGTAGAGCCAATAAGTTACCCGCTAAGATAGATAATGTTGCGATAACCATCAATACAGTAGTCACTGCAGGCAATGCTAGTAAAGCCGTTTCAATTAAGAAACGCAGTGCCAATGCCATCATCGCTACTTTACTGACCGACGCTAAGAAAGTTGCCACTGGTGCCGGTGCACCGTGATAGACATCCGGCGTCCACATATGAAAGGGTGCTGCAGATAATTTAAACGCGATACCAAATACCATCATCGCCGCACCCAAAATCATAAGTGGTGATTCAAAGACATACTGTAACGCAACAGCGTTTTCTTTAAAGTCTAGTGTGCCCGTTGAGGCATAAATAAATGCCATACCCATTAATAAGGTCGCAGACGCTGTTGCTGATAGCACTAAGTATTTAAGACCAGACTCAAGCGAGCGATTGCGCATAAAGGCATAAGCCAACATGCCATATAAAGGCACAGACAGTAGCTCTAAACTCATAAAGAATGAGGCAAAGTTATGCGCACTTACCATCAGCAATCCGCCAATGGTTGATAGCAACATCAATAAATACAGCTCTTCTTTATGGTCATTGAAGGTTCTAAAGTATGGATAAGCCAACGTACAGCATGCCAATGACGATATAAATATAATCACCATATTAAACTGTGCAAATGGATCCACCGTAAACATCGGGGTAGCCATCTCAATGCTTGATATCGGGAACCAGCCAACCATCTGACCGAACAGCATTATTAGACCAGCGTTCAAGCCTAGCACGGTTAATGTACCGGTCACAAAGTGTGAGCGTTTAACCGCTATCGCTAACATAACGATAAGTAGAGTCGCTGCCACAATTAGAACAGGAGCAAATGGGGTTAAGATAGGCCAAGTGTTATTAACAAGCGTATTCATTAGCGTACCTCCCCTGCGCCGATAACAGATTGCGCGGATTCAAGCGTGTCAAAATTGACAACCTCATGGTACGTGTACGCATTATTAATCCACTGCATAGCATGACTTGATGTATCTAATACGGTTTGTGGGAATAAACCTAACCACACAAGGCCTACAGCTAACAATAATAGTAGCGCAAGCTCACGACGGTTGAGATCGTATAATTTAACTGGCTTATGAGTAACTTCTTCACCCTCATAGCTGGTATTGACCCTATGAGTACTATCAGTCGTTTCTACGTGATTGGCATTGTTAGCAAAAGCAGTTTGAGTAACGGCTGCATTATCTACTACCGCAGGTGGACGTGAGCCTACTGTCTCTAACGCTACTTTTGGTATTGTTCTTTCACCAAATAAAGCACGATAAACAAGGATAAGCGAGTATAGCCCTGCCCAAACCAGGCTAAATGTTGCTAGTACCACAAATACTGGATACTCTTCAAATGAGCCAATTAGGATTAAGAATTCACCAATAAAGTTACCCGTTCCTGGTATGCCTAATAGTGCGGCACAGAAGAACATAAGTAGTGGCGAGTAATAACGGAACTGACCCCACATACCGCCCATCAATGGCAATTCACGAGTATGCATACGCTCGTATAATTGACCTGCCATGATAAATAATGCTGCAGAGGCTAAGCCATGCGCCAACATTTGCACCATAAGACCTTGCAAGCTGATAAGTGTTCCAGCATAAATTGCCAGTACCACAAAGCCCATGTGCGAGACACTGGTATAAGCCAGTAAACGTTTGATATCGGTTTGCATAAACGCTAACCACGCACCATAGAAGATACCAATGGCACCTAAGGTCATCGCAATCGGAGCAAACTGATGTGACGCTTCTGGGAATAATGGAATAACAAAACGAATCAGACCATAAGCTGCGGTCTTAATTAAGATACCTGCCAAGTCGACAGAACCTGCGGTTGGTGCTTGAGCATGCGCATCTGGTAACCAACCATGAAATGGCATAATAGGTAATTTAACGGCGAAACCGATAAAGAAGCACAGCATGATTGGATACTCCCAACCGCCAAGCTGTGTACCCAGTAAATCATTATAGTTAAAGCTTAGAGTACCAGAGTTCACGTAGCTGATAATAACCAACAGCAAAATACCGACAAGCATAATCAAACCAGATGCTTGGGTATAAATAAAGAACTTAGTCGCTGCATATTCCTTAGTCTTACCATTGGTCGCATTGTGACCCCATATGGCAATTAGAAAATAGATAGGAACCAGCATCATTTCCCAAAAGAAGAAGAATAAGAATAGATCGATGGCTAAGAAAACACCAATAACGCCGCCTAAGCTCCATAATAGGTTTAGATGGAAGAAACCAACACGGCGCTGAATCTCACCCCATGAACAGCCGACGGCCATAATACCTAAGAAAGCGGTAAGCGATACCATCAGTAACGACATGCCATCAAGTGCTAAATGGAAGCTGATACCAAAAGAGTCAATCCAAGGCACTTGGAATTCAGCGAACCAAGGCAACTGTGCTGTCGGTGCTAAGACTTGCTGACTCATTCCTGTAAATGCCCCTTCGCTCCATAGCGCCAAGGTCATCACAAAGGTAATAATCATGCCGATTAAAGCAATCCAGCGTGGCAGACGATTATTTATCTTTTCTACGAGCCAACACAATGTACCCGCAATAAACGGGGTTGCTATCAGTGCTGGCAACATCCAAGCTAATTGAAATTCTGTCATCTTAAATCACCGTCATCATGACTAGTATCAATAACACTGCCATCCCCAGTCCAAAGCTCGCGGCATATCCTCTAAGTGACCCTGTTTGAGTCATTGACATCATTTTGTTACCTGCTGAAGCAATCGCAGGTAGAATGTTCCAAGTTTTATCAACAGGATCCGCTTTTAGTAATTTACCAATTAATAAAAATGGTTTTACAAACACAAGATCGTATAAGGCATCGAAACCAAGGCCGTTGTAACACCAATGATAAATCGCGCCACCTAAACTTGATGCTTTAAATTTAGCCAATAGCTTGCCACTATTTAATACATACAATAAATAAGCAAAAATCAAACCAGCAGCCATCGCAGCCATCGCAATATATTCTGCTGTGTGCTTAGCATGTGCCTCGCCATTCATCTCTAATAAATGACCCACACTCTCTGGCAATACGCCTTGTAGTGGTGGCGTAATCAAGGCCCCAACAGCCGTAGATAACACAAGTAATACAACAAGAGGAATCTGATACGATAAGCCTGACAGCTTGTGTGCATGCGTTTTTTCTTCACCAAAGAAGGTGAACCAAATCATACGGAAGGTATAAAGTGAGGTTAGAAACGCACCAAACACCCCCATATAAAACAATACTTGATGCCCTGTTGCATAGCTTTCCCAAAGAATAGCTTCTTTCGAATAGAAACCAACCGTTACCCAAGGTATCGCTGCTAGCGCACCGCCACCGATGATGAAACACCAAAATACCAATGGAATCTTTTTACGTAGACCACCCATTTTAAAGATGTTTTGTTCATGGTGAACCGCAATAATAACCGCACCCGATGACAAGAATAATAGCGCTTTAAAGAACGCGTGTGTCATAAGATGGAATACAGCACCTTGCCATGCACCAACGCCCAATGCTAAGAACATATAGCCGATTTGGCTCATGGTTGAATAAGCAAGGATACGTTTGATATCAGTTTGCGCTAGTGCACAGAAGCCGGCAACAACCAATGTAATCGCACCAACCGCACCAACCCAGTACAGTAAAATACCAGGTGTTAACATGAATAATGGATGCAAACGAGCGATTAAATAAACCCCCGCTGTTACCATGGTCGCAGCGTGAATCAGTGCAGAAACAGGCGTCGGACCGGCCATCGCATCAGCAAGCCACGTATGCAGCGGGATCTGTGCAGACTTACCCATGGCACCGCCAACCAACATCATGGCCGCTAGTACTAATGTTGGGTTATTCACCTCAAACATTTGCGGCGCGCGTATGATGATGTCTTGAATATTTAAGGTGCCAAATTCACGGAATAATAAGAATAGACCGAATGCTAAGAACACATCACCAATACGTGTCACAGTAAAGGCTTTCATCGCCGCACGGCCATTGGCTCGGTCTTCAAAGTAATAACCAATCAATAAGTAGGAACAGATGCCAACGCCTTCCCAACCTAAATAAAGCAGTAGAAGGTTGTCAGCTAATACTAATAGCAACATGCTGGCGACGAATAGGTTCATATAACTAAAGAAGCGTGCAAACCCAGGGTCACCTTTCATATACCAAGAAGCAAATAGGTGAATCAAAAAGCCAACGCCAGTGATTACGCCTAACATGGTTAAACCTAAGCCATCAAAGCTTAAGCCAAACGCAGGTGCGAAATCACCCACCTGTAACCATGTCCATAACGGCACATTAATAACTGTGCTCGGATCGTATTGACCCATATAGCTCAATGCGGCAATTAACGCACATAAAGCTGATAAGCCCATGCTACCTACGCCAAGCCATCTTGCTGATTGCTCGGTCAAATGGTCACGCATAAATGCCAAGATTAGAAAGCTAATCGCGGGGAAGATAAAGGTTAATGGTAAAAAGCTCATGATATTAACCTCTCATCTCGTTGGCCGAATCAACATCTAAATGACCGCGGCGATGATAGAATTGTAATAAGATAGCAAGACCCAGTGAGGCTTCAGCAGCAGCTAGCGTCAGAATAAAAATAAACATAATCTGACCGTCTGCGCTCATCCAGTGACTGCCTGCAACAATAAAGGCGAGACCCGCGGCACTCATCATAATCTCGAGACTCATTAACATAAATAAAAAGTTACGACGTACCATCACACCACATAAGCCGATAGCAAAAATAATACCTGCTAGGATCAGACCATGCTCCATGGGTATCGTACCCAGTACTGAGTCATTGACATCAACAATAGTATGAGGATCTTGTATCACTTCCACCGTGGTATCGGTACCGAAGCTTGCGACAACATCGTCGGGCAATGCGGTGCCGTCATTCACTGCCGCGACTGATTCAGAGGTTACCATTGGCATTAACTGTCCTCCTTGCGATACAGGGTCTTTCTTGATCCATGCGCATGGGTATCTTTAAAACGTTTTGCATCAAGAGATGTGTAGTTATAAGCAGCTGCTTCATCGGCATCAAGCTGACCGACTCTACTGCTATGACTGACATTCTCATCATCCAAGGCTTTTTTACCTAAGTGATAAGCAGCTACTAAAGCAGCTAGTAAGAGCATCGCCGCCACTTCGACCAATAATAGATATTCACTAAACAGTGCAATACCTACATGTTTGGCAGAAATCGTTTCACCGCCAATCATGGCTGTTTGAGATACATCATGTGCATCAAGTCCAGCTGGGCTCATGCTAATCATTGCGCCCAACACGATAGCAATGATAAGAGTAAGTCCTGTCGGCACTGCCCAAACATCGGAGGCGAGCCATTTGCTCTCGCGCTCATCATTTCTGATACCCAAATTAAGCATCATAATAACGAAGACGAATAACACCAAAATAGCGCCGGCATAAACAATGACTTGCAGTGCACCGGCAAAAGGTGCGCCAATAATAAAGAAAATACCCGCTAGCGAAAGTAAGGAGACAATCATTGAAAGAATGGCATGAACAGGATTTGCAAGCATAATGACTCGAAGGCTCGCAATAATCGCCACCAAACCTAATGTATAGAATCCTACCAATGCGGTATTATCAAACCAGTGTAGCCAACTCATGGCAATAGACTCCTTAAATCGACAGGCTCTGCTTCATTTTGAGCAGCCCCTTTTGGTTTGTCTTTAATCGCCATACCGCTAACACGGTAATAGTTATAATCCGGATATTTACCAGGACCTGAGATAAGTAGATGTTCTTTTTCGTACACTAAGTTTTGACGAACATACTCACCTAGCTCAAAGTCTGGTGTTAACTGAATCGCCGTGGTTGGGCACGCCTCTTCACACATGCCGCAGAAGATACAGCGCGAGAAGTTAATACGGAAAAACTCAGGATACCAGCGCCCATCTTCACGCTCTGCTTTTTGTAATGAAATACAAGCAACAGGACATGCCACGGCACATAAGTTACAAGCCACGCAGCGCTCATCGCCATCAGGGTCACGGGTCAATACAATCCGTCCTCGAAAACGTGGCGGCACAGGTACAGGCTCTTCAGGATACAAAATTGTATCGCGAGGTCTAAACGCATGACTGTTAACCATCCACATGGAGCGCACAATGGTAAACATGCCCACGACTGTATTTTTCAACGTTTTAAACATGTTAACTTCTCTAATTGCTTATCAGTGAGCCATCAAACCAAAACGTAACAAGCACTACAGACTGCTTAATACTTACTAGGTTTTGACTGATAACTCTAAACTAATAAATAGAAGATTTAAAAAACTAATTAAACTCTTGTTTTATCGTTTTATCTGTCTTACTGCAAAGCTTGCAATGATATTAAACACCAAAGAATTAGCTACTAGAAATTAATATCAGTGCGGCAGTGATTAATAGGTTAATCAAGGTCACAGGCAGACAGACTTTCCAGCCAAAGTTCATTACTTGATCATATCTTGGACGCATCAATGAACCGCGTGCTAGAACGAACATGGTCATAAAGAATAAGGTCTTAATCATGAACCAAAAAGCAGGTGGCAAAATTGTGAAGCCTAGGTTCATTGGCGCATCCCAGCCACCAAAGAACAAACAGGTCATTAGTGCTGAAATAAGCACCACGTTCACATACTCACCAATAAAGAACATACCAAACTTCATGCCTGAATATTCAACATGATAACCTTCGGCAAGCTCTTGCTCCGCCTCTGGTTGGTCAAATGGATGTCTGTGAGTAACTGCGACACCGGCGACTACGAAGGTTAAGAAACCTAAAAACTGCGGGAAAATATTCCAGTGCCAAAAGCCACCCGTTTGTGCAACTACGATTTCACGTAAGTTAAACGAACCGGTCATGGCGACAACACCCATCAGTGATAAGCCCAAAAAGACCTCATAACTAATGGTTTGCGCAGCAGAACGTAGACCACCTAGCAAAGAATATTTGTTTTCTGATGCCCAACCACCAAACATAACGGCATAAACTGCCATACCAGCCATAGCAAAGAAGAACAAGATACCAATGTTCCAGTCAGCAACACCCAGTGTTGGGGAAATAGGAATAATAGCAAATGAGACCAAAGCGGTGAACATAGCGATAGCTGGCGCTAAGATAAACATAAATTTATCAGCGAACTTTGGCGTCCAATCTTCTTTGAAGAAGATTTTTAGCATATCAGCAACCAGCTGTAATGAGCCCCAAGGACCAACACGGTTTGGACCATAACGATCCTGCCAAAGTGCCAGCATACGGCGCTCATAAATAATCATAAGGGCAGCAACTATTACCACTGCCAAAAAAATAATCAGCGCTTGAGCGACTAAAAAAAGTACTGTCCAAGCTTCCATTGACATCGGTAAAAAACTTGGCACATCAGGGATGATACGAGTAATTTGCATATTAACCTCCCTGGCCCTCTAACTGTGGTTGATTATTAAAAGATGCGGTGTCTGTTTGTGGTGGATCAATCTTCACCACAGACGCTGGCAGATGACCATGCAAAATAGGCGCCTGCCCTACTGGGTAACCAATACAGCCTTCTGCAAGATACGGCAATATTTTCACAGGTAGTTCAACACGGTGACCATCGACGGTCACAGCCAACCAGTCATTATTGCTGACTTGCCAATGCTCAGCATCATCAGCACCGATATAGAAAGCTGGTGCCTGCATTTGTGCTGCAACCACAGGGCTACGATGTGCCATTGGTGAGCTGCCATATAAATTATGCACTGGTACCAATTTGGCCTGACCTTGGAAAATACTGGTCTTCACTGGGGCCACTGCTTCTGGACGAATATAGTCACGTTTAGGTAATCTATCCTCATCCGCCATTAAATCAAACAAACGCACACCAGGATCACCTTGCTTGAGGCTACCACCTACTTTGTCTTGATATTTATTCCATGCTTGTGGTGAGTTCCAACCTGGTGCTTGCGCGAATGGAATCATTGAGCTTGGCGTTTGCTCACCGGCATAACCTTCCATCGAGAAGGTTAACGCAGTATCTAAATCTTTTGGCTGCATAGGCTCATGCACAGAGCGATTGGCGCGCATAGCAGTACGACCAGAATAACGTCTTGGCTCACGTGCAATCTTCAGGCCCGAAATACGGTATTCTGCACTTGGTGCTGCGCCCTTGATACCCTCTAAGTTTGGATGCGTTTTAACCATTTCATTCACGACATGGTCAAGCTGTGTCCAATCCAATGGCAGCTCATTTAGGCTAGTTTCAACAGCATGTAGCCAGCGCCAACCCTCTTTGATACTGCATTTAGGATCATAGTAGCTTGGGTCGTAAACTTGGAAAAACCGCTGCGCACGCCCTTCAGCAGATACCAAGGTACCATCCGCTTCAGCAAAACTTGCAGCCGGTAATACCAAATCAACAAACTTATGCCAATGTAGCATCTGATGATCTAGCGCAATAACGGTCTTATCGCTTAATAGCTGTGCCAAATTATCAATATCAATCGCATCGGTTAATTGATTTTCAGCAACGATAATAGCGTCAAAGTCAGTCGCCAATAGCGACTCAACAGGCTTACCACCTAGCAAGCAAACACCAATACTATTGGCATCGCGCACAATTAAATAAAGACCCGCTTGATTAGAATAGTTCGGGTTAGGCTCTTTTAGCTCTAAGTTTTCTTTTTGCTCAGGATTACGCTCGACATCTTCTTTAGGCGTATCTTTCACAGTTTTTGCATCAAGCTCTTTATCTTCTTTGGGCTGATTTTCGGCATCTTGAGCACGTACTTTGGCGTTATGAATCTCAATTTGCTCATGCTCATATTTTTTCAGAGCATCACGCTTGGCAGTCAATACTTGAGCCACTTGTGCTGCTGCTTCAATAATAGCCACATGATACAGGCCTGTGCCAGAGATAACTAAAGGCTTATCAGCGCTTACTAAATCAAACGCAATCTGCTTCGCTAATGACTTTATAGAGTCTGCATCTGCATCAGATTCATTCTGATTAGCAAAATTTGCTTTAATATCGTCTAAGTTATCTGCTAATGCTTCAATCTCTTCAGCGACGGTAAATCCAAGTGCAGCAATATCTTCCGGCGTCGCCACACAGCTGACTTTACTGATATCATCAAGCTTAGTCTGCACGGTGTCCGCAATATAAACAGGACTTAACTCTTTTTGACCAATACGCTGAACGGGCTCTGCTAACCACTCTTGTGTTTTGAGCGCTGCAGCCATTTTAACTTTCTTATTCTTTGCTGCTTGACGTACTGCTAAGGCTACACGTGCGCTAGTCTGAGTGATGTCTTCACCTAAAATAAAGACCGCATCGTGTGCTTCAATCTCAGTAATGCTTGGGTTATGAATACCTTTAGTACTTAAAACCTCAATACATTTCTCGACTAAGGTTTGCTGATGATTATTAAACCCTGTTGAGAAGTTATCAAAACCAACCAGTTTTTTAAGCGCAAAGTTGGTCTCTAAGCTGGCACGTGGTGAGCCAATACCGATGACCTTTTTACCTTTTAAACGCTTAACCGTTTCGTCTAAGGCATAATCAACGTTAATCTTAACGTGTTTATCGTTAATACGCTCAATCGCTTGTAATGGACGGTCGTCACGGTTGACATAGCCATAGCTAAAGCGGCCTAAATCACATAAGAAGTAGCGGTTTACTTCACCGTTATAGCGGTTTTCAATACGGCGTAATTCACCATAACGCTCACCAGCTGAAATATTACAGCCTGCTGAACAGCCATGACAAATACTTGGACCATATTGCATGTCCCATTTACGGTTATAACGATCCGAATGAGTCTTATCAGTGAAAACACCGGTTGGGCAAACTTCGGTTAAGTTACCAGAAAATTCACTTTCAAATTGCCCATCTTTATCACGGCCAAAGTACACACGGTTATTTGAGGCATAAACGCCTAAATCCTCACCGCCTGCATAGTCTTTATAATAACGGACACAGCGATAACACGCGATGCAGCGGTTCATCTCGTGTGCAATAAAAGGACCTAATTCTTGGTTGTGGTGGGTACGCTTAGTAAAGCGATAACGACGCTTGTTATGACCTGACATGTAGGTCATATCTTGCAAATGACAATGTCCGCCCTCTTCACACGTAGGACAATCGTGAGGGTGGTTTGTCATTAAGAATTCGACAATAGACTTACGGAAGGCAACCGCTTCGCTGTCATCAACTGAGATATACATATCATCAGTTGGTGCCACCATACACGACATTACCAATCGGCCTTTGCCTGCTTCTGCATCTTCTGCATTGTTAAACTGCTTTACCGCGCACTGACGGCATGAGCCGACTGAACCAAGTGCGGGGTGATAGCAGAAATAAGGCACATCGATACCCAGTGACAGACACGCTTCTAAAAGGTTATCTGCCCCGTTTACCTCGACCTGCTTACCGTCAATATGTATGACCGCCATGCCTGTTTCTACTCCTCTACTTCATATCACTAGGTTTAGAGGCTGCATTTGCTGCACCTCCTACACCTGCTTTTGAATCCGCATTGTTGTTAGCATCAGTCTCTGTGCTTGCTGATGCGGCAGGACTACTTTTCACCATCGATGACATTACTTTCTTAATTTCAGACTCTGCCCACTGTGATGTTTCAGCATCTACTTCGGTTGGCGGCTCAACAATAATCTTGCTGTCAAACTCACTACGGAAATACTTAATCGCACTCATTAGCGGCTCCATTGCACCAGGCGCGTGAGCACAAAAGGTTTTACCTATCCATAAATCGCGGGTTAAGCCTTCTAGTTTTTCAACATCACCGACCTGACCTTCTCCATCATCAATGGCAGTCAATAATTTGACGCCCCAAGGCAGACCATCACGGCAAGGCGTACAGAAACCGCATGATTCACGCTGGAAGAAAATCTCAAGATTTTTAAGCAGTGGCACCATGTCTTGTGACTCATCGACCACCATAATCAGACCCGTACCCATACGGCTACCAGCCTTTTGGATACTGTCAAAGTCCATCGCTACATCAAGATGATCCGGTGTTAAGAAGTCAGTTGATGCACCGCCTGGTAACCATGCTTTAAGACGTCGGCCATCTTTCATGCCGCCTGCGAACTCTTCAATAATTTCACGAGCAGTATAACCAAATGGCAACTCCCACAGACCTGGATCATTTACCAAGCCTGAGCAGCCGAATATCTTAGTACCTGGGGTTTCGCTATTGCCTTTCTCTTTTGGCAATGACTGATACCAGTCCACACCGTTGACCATAATGGCCGGCATATTGCTTAGCGTTTCAACGTTGTTAACCACTGTTGGTCGACCCCACGCACCCGATACCTGTGGAAATGGTGGCTTAGTACGAGGGTTAGCACGGCGACCTTCTAAACAGTTAATCAGTGCCGTCTCTTCACCACAAATATAACGGCCAGCACCCGTATGCACATGTAAATTAAAGCTAAAATCTGAGCCTAAAATATTGTCGCCCAGTAAGTTATTCGCTAAGCACTCATCAATCGCTGCCATCAAACGCTTTGCCGCAATAATATATTCACCGCGGATAAAGATATAACCGTCGGTTGCGCCAATAGCATGAGCAGTGATTAACATGCCTTCAATTAGCTGAAGTGGCAAACGTTCCATAAGCAAACGGTCTTTAAAGGTACCCGGCTCCATCTCATCAGCATTACAGATGAGATAGCGAGGACCACCATCTGGAGGTGTCATAAATGACCATTTCAGACCAGCATTAAAGCCTGCACCGCCACGGCCACGAACGTTGGCCGCTTTAATCATATCACCTACTTGTTTAGGCGGTTTATCTAAGGCATTCTTCAACCCCTCAAAGCCGCGTAATGAGCGATAGGTATCTAAATCTAAAATAGCATCGTGATGAGCCAAGCGCCAAGTTAATGGCTTGGTCTCAATAGTAGCGGTTTCTTTGTCACCATAGATAGGCACACGCTGCTCATTTAACTGGCTAGGTGCTTTACCTTGCTTACGGCGTGCAAACTGCTCAGCGATAGACAGTCTTTTTGGCGCACTCTCTGGGCTCAGGGCAGCTGTATTTTGGCTATTTTCGCTCATGGATAGTACTCCAATAACTCGGCAACCTCTTCAGGAGCAACAGGACCAAAAGTATCTTCATCGATTAATACAGAAGGACCCTTGTCACAATTACCTAAACAACAAATTGGCAATAAGGTAAAACGGCCATCTGGAGTAGTTTGACCAAATTCAATACCCAGATGCGATTTTAGTGATGCCGATAACTCTTCATAACCGGTCAAATAACAAGCGATTGAGTCACAGACCAAAATAACATGACGACCCACAGGCGAGCGATAAATACGGTTAAAGAAGGTGGCCACACCCTCAATATCTGTTACTGGTACATCTAATAAATTAGCGATGGCGTTTACTTGCGCGTCATCTACCCAGCCGTTGCGCTTTTGCACAAGTTTTAAAGCGTCAAGTGACGCCGCCCGTGCATGAGGATAATGATGAATATATTCATGAATACCATCAATCTCTTGGGCAGTTAAGATGCTTGCAACATCAACGGTTGGTGCTTTATCGGTCACAATTCTCACAGTGCCAATCCTTAACTTAGTCATATTTAGCAGGCACGATTCGTGCGGGCTATCTTGTGTATTAAACTGCTTTGTGGCGAGCAGTATCTGTTTGAATGATTGGTTAAATCTATCCTGATACTGCGGCAAGCCAATTTATCTTAATCGATCGTTATTGTCTTAATAAGCAAAACGGTATATCAAAACTAAAACCGATCTATCTGTCGGTATCTGCCATAACGATATCAATAGAAGCCAGATAGATAATTAAATCCGATACTAGACTACCATTAATCACCGATGGCATTTGCTGTAAGTGCGCAAATGTTGGCGTACGAATACGAGTACGATAACTCATGGTCGACTTATCAGAAGTAATATAATAACTGTTAATACCTTTGGTTGCCTCAACCATCATCGACGCTTCACCAGCAGGCATAACAGGACCCCACGATACAGAAATAAAGTGGTTAATCAAGGTTTCGATGTCATTTAGTGTACGATCTTTTGGTGGTGGTACTGCCAATGGGTGATCGGCTTTATAAGGACCCGATGGCATATTATCCATACACTGTTTAATGATACGTAGCGACTGACGAATCTCTTCAATCTTCACCATACAGCGGTCATATGCATCACCGTTGTAGCCGACTGGAATCTCAAAGTCATAATTCTCATAACCCATGTATGGACGCGCTTTGCGTAAATCAAAGTCAACACCAGTTGCACGCAAACCAGCACCCGTCACGCCCCAAGCTAGTGCTTGCTTAGCATCATATTGTGCTACATTTTGAGTACGGCCTTTAAGAACCGAGTTTTGCATTGCCGCTTTGACATATTCATCAAGACGTTTTGGCATCCAATCTAAGAACTCACGAACCAGACGCTGCCAACCACGAGGTAAATCAGCAGCAGTACCGCCAATACGGAACCACGCTGGGTGCATACGATAACCTGTTACGGCTTCAATCACGTCGTACGCTTTTTGACGGTCGGTAAACATATAGAATACCGGCGTCATACCACCAGCATCCTGAATAAAGGTACCGAAATACAATAGATTGTTGGTAATACGGAAAAACTCACTCATCATTACGCGAATGGTTTGAGCGCGATCAGGTACAGTAATGCCTGCCAGTTGCTCAACGGCCATCACATAAGGCAGCTCGTTCATCACACCGCCAAGATAATCAATACGGTCGGTGTAAGGAATATAAGAATGCCAAGTTTGACGCTCAGCCATCTTCTCTGCACCGCGGTGGTGATAGCCGATGTCTGGAATACAGTCGATAACTTCTTCACCATCAAGCTGCAATACTAATCTAAACGCACCGTGAGCAGAGGGGTGGTTAGGACCTAAGTTTAGGAACATGAAGTCTTCATCACGTCCGCTACGTTTCATACCCCATTCTTCTGGTACAAAGCGTAAGTTTTCTTGTTCAAACTGCTGTTTGGCAGCATTTAAGAAGTACGGCGTAAATTCAGTAGCACGCGCATGATACTCTTTGCGAAGTGGATGACCCTCCCAGTACTTTGGTAATAAAATACGGGTTAAATGCGGATGGCCGTCAAATACGATACCGAACATATCCCACACTTCACGTTCATACCAGTTAGCATTTGGCCAAATCTTGGTTGCTGTTGGAACAGTTAAATCGTCTTCAGATAAAGCAACTTTGATACGGATATCACTATTACGCTCAAGCGACATTAAGTGATAGAACACCGTAAAATCACTGTCTGGCATACCGTCACGATGCTTCCGTAGGCGCTCATCGATGGCGGATAAATCCAGCAGCATCACATAAGGTTTAGGCAAGGTACGCAGGAACATCAAGATATCAAGTAAGTCTTTGCGCGCCACCCAGATAGTCGGGATGCTATCAAAAGTAAACTGCTCAGTGAATTTACCTGAGAATCTATGTCCAAGCTCACGAAGTACTGCAGGCTGTGTTTTATTAGCCCCAGCAGTGTTGCTATTAGTCGCTTTGCTATTATCCGTTACCATGATTACCGCTTACCTCAGAGTCATTGCAATGACGGAAAACACACGTTGAATACGTTGATATTCGCGGTCCTGCTCTACCGTACTAGGCTTATCTGTCTGTTGAATATGTGCTATTAAATGCAAGGTATTTATTACAAGCTACTTACTAAATGCAAATTTAATATAAATGAGTTGCCATGTGTTTAATATTGATTGGTCAGGTCATCTCTTAAGTCAGATGACCTTTATATAAGTGATTGCTCTATTCAGGTGTTAAATACTGTCTGGGCTACGCAAGTTTTTAACAGCAATACGGTCTGCCTGTTTGCGATCACGCTCAGGTAGCATCTGCGGCTGATAGATACCTTTGTCATTGACATAAGCACCAAGTGGACGACGCTCTTTTTCAATAGAATCTTGTAATAGCATCAAGCCTTGAATCAGTGCTTCTGGACGCGGCGGACACCCTGGAACATAGACATCAACAGGAATAATCTTATCCACGCCTTGCACCACAGAATATATATCGTACATGCCGCCAGAGTTTGCACAAGAGCCCATTGAGATAACCCATTTTGGCTCAAGCATCTGCTCATATAGACGCTGAATAACCGGCGCCATTTTAACAAAGCAAGTACCCGCGACAATCATTACGTCTGCTTGACGGGGCGAGGCACGGATAACTTCTGCACCAAAGCGTGACAAGTCATGCACCGCAGTTAGTGTGGTGGCATACTCAACATAGCAGCATGAGGTACCAAAGTTAAATGGCCATAATGAATTTTTACGTCCCCAGTTTGCTGAGGCATGAACCATATCCTCAAGCTTACCCATAAAGACATTGCGGTTTACCTCGTCCTCAATCGGATTGTTCACCGTTTGACGAGTTTGCGCAGGATAAGTATCGGCGTCAGGATTCGCACGGGTTAGCGTATATTTCATGATATAACCCTTAAGAAGACGATTTGTTAGATAAAGTGGTGTCATCAGATAGCGTTGAAAAATCGACGCTTGTGACATTACCTGTTGTATTAATATGATCGATATTTGCCAAATGACGTTTATTCACTGCAATATCATTCGATACGTTAACTTGACCAGAAGATTGGGCAGGTATTTTACCTGTCGGATCGGTATGTAGCTCATCAATGCCATTAAATTTAGTAATATTAGCTAGATTGAAGCCTATAGGCGCTTCGGTTAAACGCTCTTTTTTGCGGCGTTTGTCAGCTGGTGCCCAATTTAAAGCACCCAAGCTTAAGGCATATATTAAACCAATTAATAAATCGACAACAAAGATTACCGCTGTTGCATAACCTGGCCAGCCCACTTCTTTAACAGAGACGGCGTAAGCGTATAAATACAAGGCCTCAATGTCGAAAATAACGAAGAAAATAGCTACTAAATAGAATTTTGCAGACAAACGAATTCGGGCATTGCCAGCTCCGACAACGCCCGATTCAAATATTTCATTTTTTTCTGTACCTTGTGAGCGTCCACCTAATAAACGTGGGACCACAAGCATGAATATAACCAAACCAATGGCAGCCAAAATAAAGGCTAATGCTGACCAATTAAAGGCGGAAGTCATTTATAAATCTCCTCACTGGCAAGTATCCGCTGACGGTTATATTACAAAGATAATAACGCTAAACAGCAATAAATTGATACATCGGCTGGCAAAAACTGAGGTGATACTATACTTTTTTTAACAGCTAAAAGCTACCTCAATACTGAATTTAAAGGTCACACTTCGGTTACTTAAACACGCAACTGCTTGTTGACAATATAATTTTTTTAAGGCAATACCTAGTCTTCACAACCATATACCATAACTAAGACTTAACCAATATACCCTAATCACTTATTTAAGGCTCAATAGGTTGCGTTACATTATGTACCTAGTCCTATGTATGTCTATAAGTGTATGTCTATAAGCATCTAATGTATATGCTTAGGTACGTGGCAGGGTCACGCCCTTTTGACCTTGGTATTTACCGCCACGATCTTTGTAACTGGTTTCACAGACATCATCGGCATCACTTTGAAAGAATAACATTTGTGCCACGCCCTCACCGGCATAAATACGCGCCGGCAATGTGGTGGTATTACTAAACTCAAGAGTCACGTGACCTTCCCATTCAGGCTCAAGCGGCGTGACATTCACAATAATACCGCAGCGCGCATAAGTCGATTTACCTAAGCAAATAGTTAATACGTCACGTGGGATACGGAAATATTCAACAGTACGAGCCAGCGCAAAGGAGTTCGGCGGGATAATGCACTCATCGCCAACAATATCGATAAAGCTGTTTTCATCGAAATTCTTTGGATCAACAATGGCCGAGTGTACATTGGTGAATACTTTGAATTCACGCGCGCAGCGTACGTCATAACCATAGCTTGATGTGCCATAGCTGACCAGCTTTTCACCGGCATCATTAAAGCGAACTTGTCCGGCTTCAAATGGCTCAATCATGCCATGTTCTTCAGCCATTCTACGAATCCAGCGGTCAGATTTAATCGACATTTCATACCCTCAATATATTAATTCTTATCATTGCGACCATATCGGCCAATTTTGAACCTCTGATGACACAATATAACACGGCAGTGATTATAAGGAATTACACCGCTAATTTATAGCGCTATCTCTATATTAATCTTAATCGAGATATTTACCCGTTATTTGATGCAGTATGACAAGATTTAGCTATTTTTAGCCCATTTAAATGTAATCGTACGAATTGAGGACACGCCCTAGATTACCATTTTGCGAAATGATCTTCTGCCAATCCCATCACTTTATCTAGCACAATGGTTTTATCGCCGACTCTTATTTCGCCTGAATAATAGCCAACCCACTGCTCAAAGATACTGGCCACCAGATGATAGTTATCTGTCTTTTGATAAACGTTTACTGGCTCAAAGCTGAGCTGAATATCGACTTTACTCCAACCAAGATTCTGATTACTGATCTGCCATGCCTCTTTTTGTTGACCGCGTCTAAACATAACTGGCGGCAAATGTATAATCTCTCCATCAAGCCAGCACGCATTCTCGCTCACACCGGTCTCATTAACGCCCATAGATAAATTGAGCATGAAATGAGCACCATTTGGCAAGTGGCTATTGATACAGGCCCAAAACCAATTGGTCTCGTGGCGCATAAAGCCTAATGTCCAATCTAGGTTTGCAGCACTGTTATCATCAAAGCTCAAAGATTCGACCTTTGACTCAGCAGTCTCAAAATGCTTAGAGTGCCCTTTAAATGAAAAATCACCTTGAACTGCTGAAAACGGCTCTTTTTGAGTAAATGTCCAGCCGCGTCGCCCTGATGGTGAGCACACTGCCAGTGGATTATCACCTCGGGTTAGCACCGCGTTGACTGCAAATAAGCAGCTGTCTAACGTTAATGACACCTGCTCAGGCTTAAATTGCATATCGACACTGATTTTTTCACGATTAAATGACATCTGTCCGTGTTGATGATCGCCCTCTAATACCGTGTTATAGGTTAACGGACTGACCGCTTCAACCACGTCAAGCTGCTGCGTCTGCTCATTATAAAGGTAGGCAAAAGCAGAACTTGCCAGTTTAATAGAGGCCACGGCTATACAAATACGGTATGGCGGCTGCACTATTTGAATAAATGCAAACTGATTAACTTTAAATTGCTTACGTCTTGCAGATACCGGTTTTTGTGAAATCAGATGGCTGTGGTAATCCAGATAATTAATCTGTTTCACCTGCTTGAATACCCCAAATTGCGGCTGACCATTTTCAATTAAACGCTCTACTGTCTCTAAGCTTGGTAAATTAACCGCATTTTCCGCTTTATCATTATTGTGCATAATCTCTAAATTCCTTTTTAGAGTGGTACTCTGAACGAACTGGGCTATTATTTATTCAAACCGCATTGCATCAGATACGCTTATTTTAGCAAGCCCATCTGATGCTTTGGTAATTGCTTGTTTTGTTGCCTTTCGTATAGGTAACTATTTACAGTTTAATAGATGACAGTCTATTAGAAAATACGACCGTCATCACGCTGTTTAGCAAACTTAGCAATATTGGCTTCGATATTTTTGCCGATATTCATGTAAAACTCTGCATAATCATCACCATCGCCGTTATTGGCAATCACACTTGGCTCGCCTTTGTCGGCTTGAGCACGAATTGCCCCTGCTAGCGGCAATTGTCCTAATAAAGGTACTTGATATTCTTTGGCAATGGTCTCCCCGCCGCCGGTACCAAAAATCGCTTCGGTATGACCACAATTAGAACAGGTATGCAGCGCCATATTCTCCACCACACCAATGACTGGAATGCTGGTTTTATTAAACATCTCGATGCCCTTTTGCGCATCCATTAATGCAATGTGCTGCGGCGTGGTAACAATCACAGCGCCAGTAACAGGGATACGCTGAGCAAGCGTTAGCTGAATGTCACCAGTGCCAGGCGGCATATCAATTACCAAATAATCGAGCATCGGCCAATTGGTCTGATTGTACAACTGCATCAATGCGCCGGTCGCTTTAGGGCCACGCCATGCAACAGGGGTATTATCTCCATCCAATAAGCTACCTATAGAAAGCATGGCAAGTCCGTACGCTTCTACTGGCACAAATTGCTCATTCTCAAGCTGCGGCTTTACGCCCTCGACACCAAGCATACTTGGCATAGACGGACCATAGATATCGGCATCGAGCACGCCCACTCGATTACCTAGCTTTTGTAGTGCTAAAGCAATATTCACCGTGGTGGTCGATTTACCCACACCGCCTTTACCTGATGCCACCACAATAATATGTTTAATACGAGGGTGTGGCTGCAATTTCGACTGCATGGGTGCGCGCTTAGTAATCGGTGGCTCATCCGAATCCGCAGCTTGTTTAGGAGCGGCAGCGTTGGTCGTTTTAGGCAATTTATTACCGGCGCCCTTGGTAGAAGATACCGGCTCAATACCAGCTGAGGTGGTCATGTTTGCAGATTTAGCCGCTGTAGTAGCAGATTTTGGTGGCAAGCTTACATTTAGATTAATCTCTTTAATTCCGTAAGGCTGCAACGCCAAACCAAGCTGACGATGAATCTCTTCAGGCTCAACGTCACCGCTTAAGCGCAAATCTAGAGTTACCGACTCACCGCTTTGCTTTAAAGCAGTCATTGAGTTTTGCTGATTGGCATTACTGTTTTTAGCGAGCACTTGATTTGCTGCAGCTTCTAACTCAGCTTTAGTGGCGGTAAAGGATTCAGTTTGGCCTTCTTTATGGGTCGTTTTTTTTATAAAGTTAAACATGCTTGCCCCTTAGCTTAGCATTGCTGCCATTAATTGTTTTCTGCTACTGATAAAACCATTATCAATAAAGTAAGTGCACGGTAATTGAGCCGTATTATTACGGGTTAGTGTAGCGGACTTTGGTCTATAAAAAAACCACACTGGCAGTGACTATTTAACTGGGTATCAGCTCTCTTTATTTACCTGATGACTTCTTTGATTAATCTATCATTAAATAGGTAAAAACTGCGACGCAATAAACAGGTAAATCACCACACCAGAAGCATCACAGACCGACGTAATCAGTGGCGCACTGGCGCTGGCAGGGTCAAAACCGAGTTTGTTCAGCACGAATGGCAAGCTCATACCAATCACACACCCAATCATCACCACTGACACCATACTTAATGCCAATACTAATGACACTACAGCGTCTCCACGAATATAGCCGATAATAGAGATGGCAACTGCCATTGTCGCTCCTAATAGCAGCGCAACCATAGCTTCTCGCCCAAGCAGTGAAAACCAGTCACGCATCACCACCTCGCCTGTGGCTAAAGCGCGAACCATTAAGGTTGCCGACTGTGAGCCGGCGTTACCACCACTATCGACTAATAAAGGCAAGAAGAATACCAATACTAAGTTAGCCGCAATTACCTCCTCGTAATGCGAGATACCCATACCAGATATCAGGTTACCAAATACCAAAAACACCAGCCAAAACACACGCTTACGATATAACAGATTAATGCTAGTGTCTTTAAAGCTACTGACTAAGCTAGATACACCGCCTGACTTATGGAAGTCGTCAGTCGCCTCATCACGTGCCACGTCCATAGCATCATCGTGAGTGACAATCCCCACCAACGCGCCGTTGCTATCAACAACTGGCAGTGCGATTAAGTCATAACGTGCAATCTTTTTGGCGACATCTTCTTGATCATCACTAACCTCTGAGAAGATAACCGACTCAAGCATAATGTCACTAATCTGCTCTTCTGGCGCAGATAAAATAAGCGACCGCAGTGACACCACCCCTTGCAGCTTACGCTCTTTATCAATGACATAAGCATGATAAATAGTCTCGGCATCAGGCGCCTCTAAACGCAGCGCTGCTAGTGCGTCTGCTACCGTCATCTGAATACTTAGCGTCGCATAATCTGACGTCATTAGCGCCCCTGCTGTTCCCTCCTCATAAGCAGATAAGCGGCGAATGTCTTCACGCTCCGCTTGAGCAAGTGCTGGCAATAGTGCATCTTTTTGGCTCTGGTCGAGCTGTTTATATAAGTCAGTACGCTCGTCCGCCGGCATCTCGCCGACCAACTTGGCAAGATTAGCGCGTGGAAACTCTCGCGCCAGTCGTGTTTGATTCTCTACCTTCAAATAAGAAAAAATCTTGGCTCTATCTGGCAAACGCTCTAATAATTGCCACGCCAGTCTGGGTTTAATTAATGCCAGCACATCCGCAGTATCAATCGGGCGTAGCGGTGCTACCTGTGAGATGGCTTGATTAAACTGCTGCTGCTCGATAGCGCCGGCCAATTGTAGCGCCATGTCATCATAATTCATCATAGGTATTTACTCCTTGCAGTGCATCACTACCACAAGCAATTAATCACAGCCATAGCAGGCCCAATGCCAATCGGATACCCGCTGACTGTGTTGATAAGAAGTGGAATGTATAGAAATTCAAAGTATAAAAACTAATAGAACAGTGATTGGATAAGTATCTTTTTATGTCATCAATATTTTAGGGTTTATAACAAAGGCAGATGTAGCAATGAATTCATAATAGCCTTTATAGAAAAAAACCTTCACTTATGATATATATCGGGCTTAGTGCCCTATTTTTAAGGGCTGGTTACCAAACTTATAAGATGCTAAGCGATTGCTGGTTTTTAAGCAAGTGAGTGACTGTTAAACACGGGCTATTGATAAAAATGCTGTTATGGCTATTGATAAAAACAGAATATAAATAAACCTTTGTCATCAGCGCCTGCATACCACCAACCCACCAATTATATAGAGGTAAACTCCCATTTTTATGCCATTTGCGGTATCATAGACGCACTTTTTATATCCTGACAACCTTCCTAAAACCAATAAACTTAATAGGTGATTTTGTGCGTCAAATTCTTGTTACCAGTGCCCTTCCCTACGCCAACGGCCCAATTCACTTAGGTCACTTGGTCGAATACATTCAAACGGACATTTGGGTACGTGCTATGAAAGCGCAAGGCCATCAAGTGACCTACGTTTGCGCCGATGATGCACATGGCACAGCCATCATGTTAAAAGCCGAGGCTAATGGTATTAGCCCAGAAGAGCAAATTGCCAATGTCAAAGCCTCACACGAAGAAGATTTCAGCAAATTTTTAATCGGTTTTGATAACTATTATTCAACTCACTCAGAAGAGAACCGTGAGTTCTCTGAACTGATTTATCGTCGTTTAAACAGCGAAGGTCATATCTCAACCAAAGATGTTGAGCAGTTATTTGACCCTGAGAAAAAATTATTCTTAGCCGACCGTTTTGTTAAAGGCGAATGCCCAGAGTGCGGCGCGCAAGATCAGTACGGCGATAACTGTGAAGTGTGCGGTACCACTTATAATGCCACTGAGCTTAAAAACCCGTACTCGACGCTTTCTGGTGCCACCCCAGTATTAAGAACCTCTAAGCACTACTTCTTCAACTTGCCAGAGTTTGAGTCGTTCTTAAAACAGTGGACAACCGATAGTGGCCGTCTGCAGCCATCTGTGTCGAACAAGCTACAAGAGTGGTTCGAAGCCGGTCTTGCCAGCTGGGATATCTCACGTGACGCGCCTTACTTTGGTTTCAAAATCCCTGATACGCCGGCCGATGAGCCAGAAAAATACTTCTATGTTTGGCTAGATGCGCCTGTGGGCTATATGGCCAGCTTCAAAAACTTATGTGAGCAGCGCAAAGACTCAACTGACCCTGCTAAACCTGCGCTAAACTTTGATGATTATTGGTTAGAGGAAAATCAGCACAAAACAGAGCTTTATCACTTTATCGGTAAAGACATCGTCTATTTCCATGCCCTATTCTGGCCTGCCATGTTAGCCGGAGCAGAGTATCGTACACCAACGGGAGTGTTTGCTCACGGTTTCTTAATGGTCAACGGCGATAAGATGAGTAAATCGCGCGGTACCTTTATTCAAGCAGAGACGTTTGCCAAGCATTTACATCCTGAATATCTGCGTTATTACTTTGCAAGCAAACTGTCTGACAAAGTCGAAGACATCAACTTAGATTTTGCTGACTTTATGCAAAAAGTAAACTCAGATATGGTTGGTAAAGTGGTTAATATCGCAAGCCGTAGCGCTGGCTTTATTGTCAAAAAATATGATGGCATGCTGTCAGAAGAATGCGCTGAGCCTGAGCTATTAAATGAAGTCATGCGCACCGGTGAAGAGATTGCTGCCGCTTATGAAAATCGTGAGTTTAGCCGTGCAATGCGCCTTATCATGCAATGTGCGGACAAAGCTAACGAGTATATCGATAGCAAAAAACCATGGGCTATGGCCAAAGAAGAAGGTACTGAACAAGAAGTACAAGATGTGTGCTCGGTTGCGATTAACATCTTCCGTCAATTGATGGTGTATCTAGCACCTGTATTGCCTGAGCTAACCGATAACGCCAAAGCTTTCTTAAATATCGATGATTTAAGCTTTGAGAGCCGCAATGAGCTGTTGCTTGGTCATAAAATCAATAAGTTTAAGCCATTAATGCAGCGTATTGAGCAATCTCAGCTTGATGCCATGGTTGAAGAATCAAAGCAAGATTTAGCCGCTGTTAAGGCTAAGACTGACTCAAAGGCTAATGCAACATCGGGCGACAAGCCAGCCAAGGCTGAAGCATCAGAGGCAAGCGATACCATCGAGTTCGATGACTTTATGAAAGTTGAAATGACCGTGGCTAAAGTGCTTGAGTGCAACTATGTGGAAGGCGCAGATAAGTTACTTCAATTTACTTTAGATATCGGTAAAGATAAGCCGATTAATGTATTTAGTGGTATTCGTAAGTTTTATGAGCCAGAGCAATTGGCCAATAAAAAGGTCATCTGTGTCACCAACCTTGCACCGCGTAAAATGAAATTTGGTGTCTCTGAAGGTATGATTTTATCTTCAGGGGATCCAAAAACGGGCTTAGTAGTCATCAGCCTGCCAGATGAATGCCAAGTGGGTGACAAATTGGCTTAATGATTGGCTTGACTTATTTGTCTCGTCTTCTAGACAAATAAGTCGTAAAGCCAAATAAGCCCTACCCTTAATGAGAGCCGATGCTTAAGGGTATCGGCTTTTATATTATTTATCAGGTTTTTTTATTTCCCAGTTGTGTTACATTATTGTAATATAGACTTACACTGTTAACCTTAATGGATTAGTGAACACTTATGTCGTCAAATTACCCCTCAATCATGCCTCTCAAGACCACCTCTAATCTTAATGTGACAACCAAGCTAAAAAAGCCTTGGCAAACTGTCATGGCCCTGAGTGTGGGTTTAGGCCTAGCCGCGTTGGTTAGTGGCTGTGCTGATAAAGCTGAGCAAAGTGAAATGACAGCTGATACGAGCAAAGCGCCAAAAAATATAGCGATTACCCAGATCGTAGAGCATCCCTCATTGGATGACATACGCCGCGGTATCGTTGATGAATTGGCCGACAATGACTATGTCGAAGGTGATAATTTAACCGTTAACTTCCAAAGCGCGCAAGGTAATACCGCAACTGCAGGACAAATTGCCAAGCAGTTCGCCGGTGACATGCCGGATGCGATTGTGGCTATCTCTACTCCATCAGCGCAAACCGTGGTTGCCTCAACCACTAATATTCCTGTGATTTATACTGCCATCTCTGATCCAGTTGCCGCAAAGCTAATTGATGAAAATGAAGTCCCAACACAGTCTAACATTACTGGTCTATCAAGCCAGCTTCCTATCGAGCCACCATTAGACTTGATTCAAAAAGTGGTACCAAATGTCAAAACCATCGGTTATGTTTATAGCCCAGGTGAGGCAAACTCAGTTGCGGTATTAAAGCAGCTACAAGAGGCGGCGCCGGCACGTGGGCTGAAGATTCTTGATGTCAGTGCCAATCGTCCAACCGATGTGGCCATGGCAACACGTAGCTTACAAGGCCGTGCTGATGTTATTTATACCTCGCTAGATAACAACGTTATCTCTGCTTTTGAAGCTATGGCAGCAGCGGCTAATGAGATGCATATTCCGGTTATTACTTCAGATGAATTTAGTGTGCGCCGCGGTGCAACAGCAGCACTTGGCGTGAATGACTATGACTTCGGCCGTGCTACAGGCAAGATGGTATATCGCGTGTTAAATGGTGAAGCCATTACCGATATTAAGCCGCAAGTGATGAACGACTTGACCTTATATGTCAGCCCAAAGCATGCTAAAGCGCAAGGCGTGACCTTTGATGTGGCAACTCTAGAGAATGCTATTAACGTTGACGAAACTGAGCCGAGCACGCAGTCGGCTGAATAACTACAGACAGCCCACTAAATTTATAACAGCTATTAAACGTCTACTGTTTATTCTAATAATGAGCATAGGCCCCAATTTAATATTATCACCACCTATTTATCAGGGATTATCTCCCTAGGAGAACACCAAATGTTTAATCCAAATCGCTTTGTTAAAACCCTTATGTGGGGAGGCGTTGCTACTGCCATTCTTGCCGGTTGTAACCAGCAACCTGCTACAGACGAAAGCACTACTGATGCTAACGGCAATACGCCAGCAGCTACCGAAGTAAAAGAAGTAGCCATTACTGCTATTGTTGAGCATCCTGCGTTAGATGATGTACGTAAAGGTGTGATTGAAGAGCTGGCTGATGAAGGCTTTGTGGAAGGCGAAAACCTTAAAATCAACTTCCAAAGCGCTCAGGGCAATACCGCAACTGCCGGTCAGATTGCCAAACAGTTTGTTGGTGATAATCCAGACGTTATCGTTGCTATCGCAACCCCATCTGCGCAGTCAGTGGCTGCAGCAACCAATACTATTCCGTTGGTATTCTCAGCGGTAACCGATCCAGTAGAAGCTAAATTACTAAACAGCTTAGACGGTTCAGGTACCAACGTAACAGGTGCCTCTGATGCCCTACCGTATAAACCACAAATCGAATTAATGCAGCAAATCATTCCAAATCTTAAGAGTGTCGGTTATGTGTATAGCCCAGGTGAGGTTAACTCAACCATCGTTCTTAAAAATCTTGAGACTCAATTGCAGCCAATGGGCATTACCTTACATTCTGCACCTGCGCAAAAGAGTAATGACATTGCTATGGCCGCCCGCAGTATCGCCGATAAAGTAGACGTTATCTACACGTCAACCGATAACAACGTGGTGTCAGCGTATGAGTCTTTATATCAAGTGGCCAAAGAAAGCAAAGTACCGTTAATCGCCTCTGATACCGGTTCTGTTGAACGTGGGGCGATTGCGGCTCTTGGCGTTAATTATTACGACCTAGGCCGCGAAACCGGTAAATTAGTTGGCCGTATCTTAAATGGTGAAGCACCTGGTAGTATCCCTGTTTATACTGCAAGCTCTCTAGATCTACATGTCAGCCCAAGCCATGCTGCAGAGCAAGGTATCACCTTATCTCAAGATGTGCTTGATAAAGCAAAAGAAGTTAGTGAATAAACGTCTACTTATTAGCATGTTAATGAGTTAATAAATGGCATTGCTAATATCAAAAGCACATGATGAGTATCATGTGCTTTTTGTATTGTTTAGTTTTGAGTTTGTTTGTTAGAATAAAATATTTTTATATGGAACCATGATGTTCCCAGCCTAAATTTCTGGGTAATATGATGACAATTTTGAAATTGCGCTACCATAATGCTCATTGGTTTACTGTAACTGCAGATTGCTTAATCTGTTAAACCCACTTTAGCTCACTGTCTTTATGTGTCTTTATGTGTCTTTTGTATATTCACATTAGGTGCATACTGATTGCAGTACGCTGAACATTAAGCGGTGTCTTAATCCCTTATGTCTCTCATTGCTTTTTTTGGTGCTCTTGAAAGTGGTCTTATTTACGCACTGGTTGCGTTAGGTGTATTGCTTTCATTTCGCACCCTCGATTTTCCTGATTTAACAGCAGATGGTAGTTTCCCATTAGGTGGCGCCGTTGCCGGCATCTCTATTATCTCCGGCATTGATCCTTGGATAGCCTGTGGTCTTGGCATGCTTGCTGGTGCTGCTGCTGGCGTCGTAACCGCTTGGCTTCACGTTAAGCTGGGCATTTTACAATTACTTGCCAGTATTTTGGTAATGGTTGCTCTGTATTCAGTTAACCTACGCATCATGGGCGCGCCTAACCTGCCTTTACTTGGTGAAAAAACCGTCTTTAGCACTCTAGTGACTAACGAGAATGGCTATTGGATGCGCTGCGTGATTATCGGCGCCGTGGTTATTGTCGCTAAGTTATTTTTGGACTGGTTCTTTAGTACTGAGTCAGGATTGTCCATGCGTGCTACAGGGTCCAACCTTAGAATGGCGCAAGCACAAGGCATCAACACCTCTATTATGACTGTGGTTGGTATGGCAATATCTAATGCGCTGATCGCATTGGGCGGTGCGTTATTTGTACAGACCCAAGGCGGTGCAGACATCTCTATCGGTATTGGTACGATTGTTATTGGTTTGGCAGCAGTTATTATTGGTGAGACCATTATTCCAGCGAAACGTATTTGGCTGATTACCTTTGCCGTTATTTTAGGCGCTGTGATTTATAAGCTGTTTATTCAAGTGGCGTTATCAAGTGACACTTTGCGCAGCATTGGTTTTGGTTCACAAGATTTGAACCTAATTACTGCCCTACTGGTTGTTATTGCGCTACAGCTGCCTTCTATTAAATCAAAAATACTCTCAAGTCGTCGCAGTTAGAACTTATTGACGCAAATTACCAATAACGATTTGGATGTATTTTGAATAAATAATATTAAATTTAGCGAGCACTGAAAAAGGATATCGCCATATGATGCAAGCCAATGACCTTCGATTGACCTTCAACCGGGGTACACCGATTGAAAACCCTGCCCTGCGTGGTATTAGTTTAAATATCGCTGAAGGCGAGTTTGTCACAGTTATTGGCACCAATGGTGCAGGTAAGTCGACTTTCTTAAACGCTGTCAGTGGCACAACCCGTGTTGATAGTGGCTCTATATTGTTAAACGGCGTGGATGTCACCAAAAAGACAGCGCACCAAAGAGCCCACTGGGTAGCCCGTGTTTTCCAAGATCCAATGGCTGGGACTTGCGAAGCACTGACTATTGAAGAGAACTTAGCCTTGGCTTATAAGCGTGGTAGTAAGCGCGGATTAAGCATGGCGCTCAACAGCCGTAATCGTGATTTATTCCGTGAAAAGCTATCTATCTTGAAGTTGGGTCTAGAAAACCGCTTATCTGATAGGATGGGGCTGCTATCAGGTGGTCAGCGTCAAGCCGTAAGCCTACTCATGGCCTCATTACAGCCGTCTAAAATTTTATTGCTTGATGAGCACACCGCAGCTCTTGATCCGAAGACAGCAGACTTTGTATTAGAATTGACCGATAAGATTGTAACCGATAATAATCTAACCACCATGATGGTCACCCACTCAATGCAGCAAGCACTAGCACACGGTGACCGCACGGTGATGTTACACCAAGGTCAAGTAGTGTTGGACGTTTCAGGTGATAAACGTAAAGGCATGAATGTCCATGACTTACTAGATATGTTTGAGCAAACCCGTGGTGAAAAAATAGAAGATGACAGCTTGATATTAAGTTAACGTTGGTTTGGTAAGACAGTTGGTTTGCTAAGAAATAATATAAAGCCCATTCATATGAATGGGCTTTATATTGCGCAGATAATTATTTATAGTGTATATTCTGCTGTCTAATTTTTGCCTCACTAACGTTATACCTTTTACTAAACAGTTAAGGCGATAACCTCGCTAAGCCTATACTTGTCGTACTTCGCTCGGTTGCCTTGTAACCATTTTAGACTTCTTTGACTATAGGTTGTAAAAATTTAGCCATTTGCTTAGGGCGTGTCCTCAATTCGTACGATTACATTTAAATGGGCTAAAAATAGCTAAATCTTGTCATACTGCATCAAATAACGGGTAAATATCTCGATATTTACGGCATTATTTTCCTTGTCTGACTCCGATTTATCTTATTTTTATCCCCATTTTCAAAATGAGGCACGCCCTAGTTAAAAACAAAAAAGCCTAACTGGATTCAGTTAGGCTTTCTCATTACTTATTTTTTATCGTACTTACTGGATTAGGCTTAGATATCAAACTCTAAAGCACGGTCACCTTTGGTATCTTGGATGCGTGTAGGCAGGCCAATCTTGTTTAGAGTGTTGATAAATGGCTTAGCATCAAGCTCTTCGACATTTGCCATATGGCCCACATCCCACTCACCAGTTGCAATAAGCATTGCCGCGGCAACAGGTGGTACGCCTGCGGTGTACGAAATACCTTGGCTGCCTACTTCGTTGTAAGCTTCTTTGTGGTCAGAAACGTTATAAATAAATACCTCTGTCTCCTCGCCATTGATTTTACCTTTCACTTTGTCACCAATACAGGTTTTACCCGTGTAGTTTGGTGCCAATGAACTTGGATCTGGAAGCACGGCTTTAACAACTTTAAGAGGCACAACTTCTTGACCCTCAGCAGTCGTCACTGGCTGCTCTGATAACAGACCTAGGTTTTGTAATACAGTAAATACATTGATGTAATGCTCGCCAAAGCCCATCCAGAAACGGATGTTTGGCACATCAAGATTGGCTGATAAAGAGTGAATTTCATCATGGCCGCTTAGGTAGCTGTTTTGCTCACCAACGACAGGTAAATCGTCCGTACGCTTCACTTCAAACATTTTGTTTGATTGCCATTGACTGTCCTGCCAAGAATAAACGGTACCGGTAAATTCACGGAAGTTAATCTCTGGATCAAAGTTAGTCGCAAAATACTTGCCATGGCTACCGGCGTTGATATCAATAATATCGATATCTGTTACTGTACCTTTGTCCATCATGTCATAGCCAATACGCGCGTAGGCATTAACCACACCTGGATCAAATCCAGCGCCTAAAATAGCGGTGATGTTATTCTCCGCACAGCGCTCTTTACGTTTCCATTCATAGTTTCCATACCATGGCGGCGTCTCACAAATTTTGCGAGGGTCTTCATGAATGGCCGTATCAATATAAGCCGCACCGGTTTCAATACAGGCTTCAAGTACGGTCATATTTACAAAAGCAGAACCCACGTTAATCACGATTTGGGCGCCGGTTTGCTTAATCAGCTCAGCGACTGCTTTTGAATCCATTGCATCGACAGCATAGGTATGCAGCGTAGCAGCTTGTTTAAAGCTACCTTTTTCCACAACGCTTGCTGCAATGGCATCGCACTTAGCTTTGGTACGTGATGCGATATGTAACTCACCCAGGACATCGTTATTCATCGCACATTTGTGGGCAACCACTTGGGCCACGCCGCCTGCGCCAATGATAAGAACATCACGTTTTGGGGTTTGAGTATTAGTAGTAGTCAATCTGGAAATCCTCCTTAGTGGGTCAACTCATAGAATTCATGTTGACGCCGTGAATGATGTGCGCGAATTAAAAAGGAAGAAAAAGGAAAACCCACGCACCCGAAATCACCTCGCTCAGCTGTCAGATAAATTAGTTTAATCAATGATAGCCAAGCCATTAAAAACGCAGCATTATAATGTTAAACACACAAATATGCACTGCATTTTGAATGTTTTATTTGTACCTTGTGATGGCATCTAAAACAGTCTATCTGGCTACTTTGCAATTTATAAGAGCCGTTATGTTACCTAACGACTCTGGACGTTATTGACTCACATCAAACATCGACGAGATTAAAATAATCCAATTAGACTTAAGATTTATGACAAACTGGCTTTAAAATCTTCATAACCAAAAGTTTTTTGCACTTTTAGCTCACCATCTTTATCACAAATAACAATTGATGGCATAGCCACACCATTAAACCAGTTCTTCTTAACCATGGTATAACCAGCGGCATTGCCAAAGGCGACTTTATCACCGATTTGAAGCGTTTGCTCTAGCGCATATTCACCAAAGATATCCCCAGCTAAGCAAGATTTACCATAAATAATGGTACTACCGGCGCTTTCTTGAGAGGTGATATCACACTCTGTGTCGTTGATTTGGACCAAAGGCGCACTTTCACGATAAATCAATAAATCAAGCATATGTGCTTCAATTGACGCATCGACAACGACAAGTGGTTTGCCATTATGTAAGGTATCTAGTACGGTAGTGACGAGTTTTGCGGCATTGTGAATACAAGCCTCACCCGGCTCTAGATATACCTGTACACCGTACTTTTCACTAAACTGCTTTAGGCGCTGCGCCAGTTTTTCAAGCGGATAATCAGGGGCGATAAAATGAATACCCCCACCTAAGCTCACCCACTCTAGATTATGAAATAGCGCACCAAATTTATATTCAATATCATCAAGGCTGGCACTAAAAGCGTCAAAGCTTTCGTTCTCACAATTATTGTGAATCATTACCCCAGTAATGTCGTCGATGACCGGTTTAATCTTCTCGATATCATGCTCCCCTAGACGACTAAACGGACGCGCAGGGTCGGCAATGATAAATGACGAGTTACTAGTCTTTGGATTAATACGCAGACCAACAGGAATACCTTGCTCGCAGGCTTTGTCTTTGAACGCATGTAATTGATTGAATGAGTTAAAGATAATCTTATCGGCGTAGGTTAATACCTCATCAATCTCATCTTGGCTATACGCCACACTATAAGCATGCGTCTCACCGCCGAACTCTTCTTTACCCAAACGCACTTCGTTTAGTGACGATGAGGTCGTACCATGCAGATAAGGCTTCATCTCATCGAACACACCCCAAGTTGCAAAGCACTTCAACGCAAGCAATGCTTTTAAACCTGAAAGCTCACACAAACGCTGCACAATCTCTAGATTTTGCTGTAAAGCAGGCACATCAATTTGATAATAAGGCGTTTTTAGCATATTGGTTTCCTAAATGAGGTGACCTAAATTAAGGGAATTGACGTCAAGCAAAACGTAAAAAGCAGCGCATTATAAAGCAGTCTGTCAATCAATAAAACCACTTATAAAAAGCGGTGTTATATTAATATTCATTGCCTTAAATGAGGTCTGCTTGAGTCAATTGCAATGTAAGCAGGCAAACTCAAAAGCACTGGTAAAATCAATGGCACAGGTTATTTATCAATACCCTTTAATGAGCGCTTTAATTTCTTATCATCTGGATGGAACGCATAGCACACCACCTCTCTATCACCGTCTTTCCAACTGCCCACGGTCGGTGTTAAAAACGACATCTCATAAAATGAGTCTTGATAAGACTGACCGATATAATCGCTGAAAGTGTCTTCACAGGTCACGAACATAGATTCCAGCAGCGCCTCGGTCTCAACATAACTGTCTGCTTCTGGCAAATTGTAAGTGTAATACACTTCGTTATCATGCGGCTCGAGACACTGGATAATAGGAATACTAGTGACCGATACATTTTGATTGTCATCGATAATGGTATCCTCTTCATCCGCATCATCAAAGCACATACCCGGCTTTAATACCTCAACTACTTCGACAATCTCACCTTTAAAAACGTGTTCATCGTTTTCTTGCTGAGTACAACTTGCCAGCATTAGAACAACCGCCATCCCCACAGCCGATTTCTTGAGTAAGTCTAGGGCTGAATGATTAGCTACAGTGGCAGGCTTGATTGTCATAAGGACTCTTAATTGGTTTTCATTGTGAGATAGCAGCAGTTATTGGCTATTCTCGTTACTGGGTTGACTAAACTATCTGGCTAAATACGCAGTCATGTCTTCAACACCATGCAGCGTCATAGGATACATATGACCGTCCATTAGTTTTTCAATCTCACCTATGGTATGGGTATAGTGCCAATGTGCCTGTTCTTCTGGATTAAGCCATGCCACTTTGTCAAAGTGTTCTAACACCCGTTTTAGCCACACCGCACCAGGTTCCGCATTCATATACTCCACACTACCACCAACTGAAAACAGCTCATAAGGTGACATAGAGGCATCACCCACAAAAATTACTCGATATTCACGGCCGTATTTTTGCAATAGCTCCATGGTCGGCGTACGTTCGGCATGACGACGCTGATTATTCTTCCATACATAGTCATAAAGACAGTTATGGAAATAAAAGAACTCTAAGGTCTTAAATTCGTTTTTCGCTGCTGAAAACAGCTTTTCTAACGCTTCAATATGCACATCCATACTGCCGCCAACATCGAATAGCATCAATACTTTGACACGGTTGCGACGCTCGGGCTGCATATGAATATCAAGCACGCCCTTTCTAGCAGTACGCTTAATAGTCTCTTTGATATCAAGCTCATCCGCACTACCAGTACGCGCAAATTGACGCAGGTTACGCAGCGCCATTTGTAGTTGACGGGTACCAAGCAGCTTGTCGTCATCAAGATCGCGATATTTACGCTGCTCCCAGACTTTGACTGCACTGCGCTTGCGTGACTCACCGCCGACACGTACCCCTTCAGGATGATCGCCATAGGCCCCAAAAGGTGACGTGCCGCCTGTACCCACCCATTTACTACCGCCTTGATGGCGCTCTTTTTGCTCTTTGAGACGCTCTTCAAGTGCTTTCATAAGCTCTTCAAGTGAGCCGTATTTTTTGAGCAAGCGGCGCTGTTCTTCGGTCAGGTTTTTGGGGTCAAGCTTTAAATCAAGCCACTCTTTGGGGATATCGGTCAGCTTCGCCATCAATTCATCAATATCTAAGCTGTCGATACCATCGAAATAGTCGGCCATGGCCCGGTCAAATTTATCAAAGTGACGTTCATCTTTGACCATACACAGCTTAATTAACCGATACATGTCATCGCGACTAGCGAAATACCACAGGTCTTTATCATCAGGAAACTCAGGATGCGGCTGACGCATAAGCCCTTTATCGAGCGCGGCATTTAAGTCGAGCAGCTCACGTGTACTTACTGGTACCCCGTAAGTGCGTAGCGTGTAGAATAGTCTTACAAACATAATCGGTTCGCTATATTAATTAGTCATAGATTTATTAAGCTTGCCACTGTTCTTTATTAATAGACATATTTATAGCAGTCCATACTTCTCCGCCAACTGTTATATCACATGTAGTATTTGGGTTTATTTTAAAACCACATTTTTCATAACACTTTATAGCACTCATATTCCAGTCGTAAACATTTAAATGCACCACACTATAGCCCATATCCTCGAAAGCTATATTTAAAAGTTTTGAGATGACCTGTTGACCCAGACCTTTACCCCGCAGACTTGGATCACCTATTAAAATCCTGCATAATTTAGCTCTTTTTTGTGTTTCATGATAGATTTCTGCATGCCCTATTAGCTTATCATTGGCTATCACCTTAAAGGCAACTCTATTGGTATCTGCTAAGTAACGAGAAATCTGATCTTTATCAATGGGAAATTTAAATATACTGCCACTAAACTGGATTAATTCTTTCTCTGAATTTATCCAACTCCTTAACGGTTCAAAATCATCAATAGTAAATTTCGCAAGACTTATCATGAAAGCACCTTACAATAAACTTGATGCAATTCGAGACCAAAAATTAACGACGCATCATATTAGCAAAGCGCTGTAACAAGGTGATATCCGCTTCATTTTTTAACAGCGCACCGTACAGCGGTGGGATTGACTTTTCGCCACGTAAGTTCTCTTCAAGCTCTTGCTGCGCCATATCATCAGATAACAATAACGTTAACCAATCTACCAATTCAGAGGTTGAAGGCGGCTTTTTTAGACCTTGTATATTACGTAGCTTATAGAAGATATCTAACGCATCATTGACCAATTTTTGCTGGATATCTGGGAAATGTACATCGACGATTTGGCGCATAGTTTGCTCATCAGGGAAGTCGATATAATGGAAGAAGCAGCGACGTAAAAAGGCATCAGGCAGCTCTTTTTCATTATTTGAGGTGATAATCACTACCGGACGCTTGTCTGCCGTAATAGTCTCACCAGTCTCATAAACATAGAACGACATTTTATCAAGTTCGTGCAATAAGTCGTTCGGGAATTCGATATCGGCTTTATCAATCTCATCAATCAATAATACACTGCGCTCATTTGAGGTAAAGGCTTCCCATAATTTACCGGGCTTGATGTAGTTATTAATATCATAGACCTTATCATCGCCTAATTGCGAGTCACGCAGGCGCGATACTGCATCGTATTCGTACAAGCCCTGCTCTGCTTTGGTCGTCGATTTAATATGCCAAGTAATCAGCGGCATACCAAGACTTTGCGCTACCTCTTCGGCCAGTAAGGTTTTACCTGTACCCGGTTCGCCTTTAATCAAAAGCGGCTTTTGCAGTGTAATCGCAGCGTTCACCGCTAACTGTAAATCATCGGTGGCGATATAGCTTTGGGTACCGGAGAACTGAGTATTCTGATTTTGAGCGTCTTTGTTTGCTTGCGTCATAGTTATTATCTCGCTAAAAGAGGAATCAATAAGTGGATAAGAAAATCAAGAAAGAGAAGAAGTGTACAGCTTAGGCTATTTAAACGCTGCGCCTAGAGATATTAAATCATTTATAGGCGCTACTTAGAAGCGGTGCAGAATTGGATGTATTAACAATACTGGACTGGTATGTGGTGTATTAATAAAAGTGGTGTATTAATAAATTAAGTAGCGAGCGACTGGGATTTATCAGCGCTAGCTACTGGCTGTGATGTGCGACTTATTTTGCTATGTTACTCACTTTATCAATAGTCCATGCTTTATCATTAGTCAATGCACTGTGATTATGATAAAGCCCTCTAAAATTACTTTTTCAGAGTGGTTGTATCGACTTTGACGTCTGCTTTTTCTGCGCTAGGAACGCTCTTTTTGGCTTTTACCAGTTCAGCCTGCACATCGTCAGTATTTGAGACGTCTGCATAATTAGCAGAAGCAAGCTGCGCATTCGCACGTTCATCCGCAACCGCTTGATCAAGTGACTTTTCTGCACTTTTCTCAACGATACTTTTAATCAGTTGCCAAATAAAACCCAATAGCAAACCAACGGAGAACACCACCAAAATCGGTAATAGACTACGCAGTGCTAGGCCCGGCTCTTTCATTAAAATACCATAAATCACACCAATACTGGCCGGTGCGACATCGCCATAATCGCCTGCAGCGGTTCCTGGAGTTAATAAAACCGCAAATACAGCAAGCCAGCTCATGCCGCCCAGTGGGCTTGGCAGCACTTTAACGATGAATAACCAGAGCAGAAGTACAATTACCGAAAAACCGATATAAGCATACATCGGTAACATATCGGGCGGCACATCGGCCACAAAATGACTCCACCAAATCGTCATTCGGCTCACTGCATCGCTGATCTGATCCAGCGGTAAATTAGAAACAATATTGGCTAACCAGTCCATGCAATGCTCAGTCCACAAAATGAATATAAATAAGGGTCAACACGCCATTATAGCGAGTCATAGCAAATAGCTCAGTGTATTAAATGATAACTAAAGAATTCAAGCGCATTTATAGAAATAAAAGCTATTTGGTATAGATATGGGGGTATATTCTACCACGACTCTTTAAATAATAAACTAACCTGTGTTTCACTTAATTAATAAGTGAATACATTTTTGATGACTTTATAATCACTGTTGTTTTTAATCGAACAGCACTCAAACAACAATGAAAGCCGTCATTGGTCTGAATAATACGTTAGTCGTAACGTTTATCCTGACCTTCCTTTAGGCGCGATTGCGCTTGTGCAAGCAACACATCGGATGGCGGCGACTGGACGAAATAACCTTGCGTCTTAAGCTTCTCAATCACCTCATCTTTATTAACACGGGCCAGCTTATTAGTCTCTTCTAAATCAAGGTGCATTAAGAATTTACCTTCACCCAAGCTTTGACGCAGCTCTTTTGGCAACACACCTAGCCAATCTTTAATCTCATCGGTGTCATTGGGATAATCAGGTCGTGCAATATACACGTACATTTCGCTGCGTTTTGGAAATTTATAAATATCACAATGCATTACATTACCCTTTGCTATGTTTAATACCCTCTATAATAACGGATATGGGTACAAACTCAATGTATGCTTGTGTACTTAATAAGCGTAAATGTTGTTTTTTTATCAAAAAAACTCGCTCTGATTTAAACTTGTAAATTTGTCACTTGTAAATTTGTAACGCACCTTTCATAATAAGGGCGTTATTCAGGAGAGCGCAGTCCTATTTATTTGCATTATTTTAAGCAAAATATTTTAAGCAAAATAACAGGACCGCCACCGAAGGCGTAAGCACCCTGCCAATCGCTCAGGTAACCGGACTGAATAACTCATTAACGCATGACAATTATCATCAAGGTGTTTTGATGCATATTATTCAAACCCTTTGAACACATACCGCTAACTAGTTAAATAGCGGCTGGCTTAAAGATAATTGACTAGGTCATAACGGCCAGCGTTGGTATTAAAAAAGCTGTGATACACCCCTATTCGGTTTACCCTGTCTTGTTGATGATTTTAATGTATTGATAATCGTGAGAAGACAACGGTAGACCCTAAAAAATCAGTAACACATATTTTAATACAAATGACAAATCTGGAGAGCGGCACCTACTTGCTAGATTAATGCCTTATTCAATTAAGTAGTATGGCAAATATCGCATAAGTTATTTAAGTCACTTAAGTCGTGTTTAAATAACTCGGTGCCCACCGAAGGGGAAAAGAGTTGGCCCGTCACTGTTTTTATTAGGATAAAGACAATGGCCGGCACGCTCGAAAATCTCAGGTAACAGGACAGATGGGGCAAACAGGTTAATCAAGACATCTTTTTTTGCAGTTAGCAGAGCGTATTTTGACGCGTGCAAACTATAGCAAACAATGTACTTGATGACGTGTTTGCCCTTTTTTTGGTTTAAATTCTGCGATGACGGCTTATTATTTGCAATTGTTTACTAAAAATTTCCGTCTTATAGGCCAGCTGCATTAGATTACGTGTGTTTTACCTAACCAATAAGTTACTTAACTATAAGGATGTGTCATGACAACGTTACAGCGTACCCCTTTTTATCAGTCTCACCTAGACAATGACGGCAAAATCGTCGATTTCTCAGGTTGGGAACTGCCTATCCATTATGGTTCTCAAATTGATGAGCACGAAGCTGTGCGTACCGATGCCGGTATGTTCGATGTGTCACATATGGTGATTACGGACATTCAAGGTAGCGACGCCAAAGCATGGCTACAAAAGCTGTTGGCCAATGACGTTGCCAAGTTAAAGACCGTCGGTAAAGCGCTTTACTCAGGTATGCTCAATGAAGAAGGCGGTGTTATTGACGACCTTATCGTTTATTTAACCAATGAGGCAGAAACCGAATACCGTATCGTCTCTAATGCAGCAACCCGTGATAAAGATTTAGCGAATTTCCGTAAAGTAGCCGAAGGCTTCGATGTGACGTTAACTGAACGTCCTGAGCTTGCGATGCTTGCGGTACAAGGCCCTAATGCCATTGCTAAATTAAAACAAGCCAAGCCAAGCTGGGCTGAGACACTAGATGGTCTTAAGCCATTCGTTGGTGCTGACTTAACGGATATTGAAGGTAATGATTGGTTTGTGGCACGTACTGGCTATACTGGCGAAGATGGCGTTGAAGTTATTTTACATGGCGACCATGCTGCTGATTTTTTTGCATTATTAAAAGACAATGGCGTAAAACCTGCCGGTCTTGGTGCTCGTGACACGCTGCGTATGGAAGCAGGCATGAACCTTTATGGCCATGATATGGATGAAACCACTAGTCCTTACGAATGCAATATGGGCTGGACGTTAGCACTGAAAGATGACCGTGATTTCGTTGGTCGTGACGCCTTAGTTTCTAAGCGTCAACATGCCAAAGATGATGGCACCGCGATGAAGCAAGTTGGCTTATTATTAGAGAGCCGCGGCGTTCTACGTGAAGGTATGACCGTAACCATCAATCAAGGTACGGACAACGAGCAGACTGGTATTATTACCAGTGGTACTTTCTCTCCAAGCCTAAAGCAGTCAATCGCTATTGCGCGTGTTCCAGCTAGCCTGAGCGACGAAGACAATGTTCAAGTTGACCTACGCGGTAAAGGCAAGTTCGTTGACGTTCGCGTATTGAAGCTGCCATTTGTACGTAACGGCGAAAAACAATTTGACTAATTTATTGACCTAAATTTTATTAATTTATTGCCAAAACTGCGACGGTCATAAAAAATCGTCGCAGACTTTGCTATAGTGATAACCTGCTGTCGTAAAACCCATTTAAGCAGCATTTTAAAACTTATTATATTGACTTAACCCACCCTTATACCTTCATTTGGAGAAATTTATGAGTAATGTTCCATCAGAACTAAAGTACGTTGCTAGCCATGAGTGGTTACGCTTAGAAGACGACGGCACCATCACTGTAGGTATCACTGACCACGCTCAAGAAGCACTAGGTGATATCGTCTATGTTGAACTACCAGATGTTGGCGATACTGTTGCAGTGGATGACGAAGTAGCGGTTGTAGAATCTGTAAAAGCAGCTTCTGACGTTTATGCGCCTATCACAGGTGAAGTTGTGGCAATCAACGAAGCGCTTGAGGATGATCCAGAAGTCATCAACACAGACCCATATGGCGATGGTTGGATGTACCGTATCAAGCCTGACAATGTTGATGATTATGAGGCACTAATGAACGCTGAAGAGTATCAAGCAGAGCTATAATAACTGGATTGTTTTACTGGTTTAAACCATAAACTTCTAGATTTATATGATAGTTTAAATTTTAAGATCGAGATATTAAATTTGGATAAGGGAAAAAATCCATGGATAGTATTCGCTTGATCTCGGTTTAAAGTAGACAAAGCATTGGTTTTATTGTCAAAACCTAAGCTTTATATTAATTAATTTATTTTTTTATAAGCGTTGTTTCAGATATGAGGCAGCGCACTCAATATAAACACCATTACATCATTAACTATTTTTAGGGATAAATTTGTTATGTCGAAGTCAGAAAATGAAAACAGTTCTATACAGGAAATACGTTCGGACAAAAACTTAAAAGCTTTTACCGAAATTGTGGAGTCTAGACGTTCGGTAAGAAGGTTTACCGACACCTCAATACCTGATGATGTGATGCGTGAATGCTTTAGATTAGCAATGTTGGCTCCGAATTCTAGTAATTTACAGCCTTGGGAATTTTATGTTATTGAAACCCTGAATAAGCGAAAGCAAGCCAATAAGATTTGCATGAATCAAAATGCTGCCAGAACTGCAGACAAATTAATTGCCATTATTGCTAGAACCGATACCTGGCGAGATCATGCCAAAAAGAATATTACGGAGTTTCCTGATGGCTCAGCCCCTAAAAAGGTACGAGACTATTATAAAAAAATCGTCCCTTTAGATTTTATACGTGGACCTGCTGGCGTAGTTTCTGTAGCCAAATGGGGAGCAACTAAAGCCATAAGACAATTTAAGGGACCGGTTAAGACACCTTGCTATACCTATTTCGATATTAAGAACTGGGCAATGTATAACACAGCTTTGGCTGCTGAAAATTTAATATTGGCCATACGTGCACATGGTTTCGATACTTGTGCAATGGGAGGCTTTGATGAGCCTGCTTTGAAAGAGCTTCTTAATTTAAATGATAACCAGCACGTGGTTATGATGATTGCTGCTGGCGAACGCGCCGAGAAAGGCATTTACCACAGCCAGTTCCGTTTTGAATACGACAGATTTGTTAAAGAAGTTTAATATTTTTATATTTTGAAAAGTAAGCATCAATAATTAAAGGTAGTTACGCCACTGAATAAAGGTTATACGTATATGCCAATAGCGAGCTTACATCTAAGAGTGCTTGCAAAATTTATTGATTTCTTAATCTGTTTTTTTATTAGTCTTATTTTAACTTACCTATTAGGAAAAAACCCTTTAGGAGAATACTCTCAAATACCTAATATTGTTTTTGTAATTTTATTTGTATTAAGTGATGCCAGCCACGGTCAAAGCATTGGCAAAAAACTGTGTAATATTCGTGTAGTTAACTTCAAAACCCAAGCACCTATTGGACTAGGTCGCTCACTACTTAGAAACCTATTTGCACTATTAAATTTTTTAGTATTACCAGCAGTGCTCAACTATATTTTATATGTTAGTTATTATCGCCGTTTAGGTGATTTTATTGCTGGTACTTGTGTCGTAATAGATTCTAAGTAATTTTAACAACTTTTAAGCACTCCCTACTACCGTAAAATCTAAGGATTACCATGACCTCAATAACTAACCCTACACTATCTTTTGATGGGCTATTTGACGAAGCACGATTTGTATCTAGACATCTAGGCTCTGGTGCTAACGATCAAGCAGAAATGCTAAAAGCCGTCGGCTATGACGATATGGATAGCTTTATTGCCGATACGGTACCAGAAGCGGTACGTATGAACCGTGACCTAGAGTTGCCAAAAGCGATGAGCGAGCACAATGCGCTTGCAAAACTGCGTGGCATGGCAGACAAGATTACCGTAAACAAAAGCTATATCGGTCAAGGCTACTCTCCAGTACGTATGCCTGCCGTCATTCAGCGTAACGTGTTAGAAAATCCAGGTTGGTATACTGCGTACACGCCTTACCAAGCCGAAATCTCACAAGGCCGTTTGGAAGCTCTATTAAACTTCCAACAAGTTTGTATTGATTTAACCGGCCTTGAGATGGCAGGGGCATCATTGCTTGATGAAGCTACCGCAGCTGCTGAAGGCATGGCAATGGCCAAGCGTGTTAGCAAAAGCAAATCAAACCAGTTCTTCGTTGATGCGCGTGTCTATCCGCAAACGCTTGACATAATAAAAACCCGTGCCAAATACTTTGGTTGGGAGGTGGTGGTCGGTGATTTTGAAACGGCTAAATCTGGCGACTTCTTCGGTGCGTTATTCCAGTATGTTGGCCGTGAAGGTGACGTGACTGATTTGACGGATGTGATTGCTGCGGTTAAAGAAAACAAAACTTATGCCTTAGTCGTTAGTGATATCTTAAGCCTAGTACTGCTTAAATCTCCGGCAGATATGGGTGCAGATGTGGCATTAGGTAGCACGCAGCGCTTTGGTATTCCAATGGGCTTTGGGGGTCCACACGCCGCTTACTTTGCATTCACTGATAAAGCCAAACGCTCTGCGCCTGGCCGTATTATTGGTGTTTCAAAAGATGCTCAAGGCAATGTCGCACTACGTATGGCTCTACAAACACGTGAGCAGCATATCCGCCGCGAAAAAGCCAACTCAAACATTTGTACCTCTCAGGTTCTATTAGCTAACCTAGCGGGTATGTATGCGGTTTATCATGGCCCTGAAGGTTTAAAACGTATTGCCACTCGTATCCACGCTATCGCCACTGCCTTTAGCGATGCTATCAAATCAGTGGGCGGCGACTTAAGCGTTGTACACGACCATATTTTTGATACCGTGCTTGTGGACTGTGGCTCTGAAAAACTAGCTACTCAGATTTATGAAAATGCAGAAAATGTCGGCTACAACTTATGGCGTGAAGGCGACAGCAAACTGGCTGTATCGTTCTCAGAGACCAGTGATGCAGCAGACTTTGGTGTGTTAACTCAGTTATTCACCAATAAGTCACATGACTTACCAAGCGATGCCAGAATCTCTTTAGACGATGCGGTATTACGTACGGATGATATCTTAACGCACCCAGTATTTAACTCACATCATACTGAGCACGAGATGCTTCGCTATCTTAAAAAGCTAGAAGACAAAGATTTAGCGATGAATCGTAGCATGATTTCACTGGGCAGCTGTACTATGAAGCTAAATGCGACCAGTGAAATGTTGCCAATTACTTGGAACGAATTTGCGAACGTGCATCCATTTGCACCGCGCGACCAAGTGACCGGTTATATTGATATGATTGAAAGCTTGCAAGAGCAATTGAAAGCCATCACTGGTTTTGATGACATCTCTATGCAGCCAAACTCAGGTGCGTCTGGCGAATACGCTGGTCTATTGGCCATCCGCCGTTATCATGAGTCACTAGGCGAAACCAACCGCGAAGTATGCTTAATTCCAAGATCTGCACACGGTACCAACCCTGCGACGGCTCAAATGATGGGCATGAAAGTAGTGGTTGTTGATACCGATGAAAATGGTAACGTCGATATTGATGACCTAAAGGCCAAATGTGAAGAGCACAGCGATAATCTGGGTGCATTGATGATTACTTATCCATCAACGCATGGTGTGTTTGAACCAGGTATCCGTGACATCTGTGACATGATTCATAATCACGGCGGTCAAGTGTATATGGATGGCGCTAACATGAACGCTCAAGTAGGCGTCATGCAGCCTGCAGAAGTGGGTGCTGACGTACTTCACATGAATCTGCACAAAACCTTCTGTATCCCACACGGCGGCGGCGGTCCAGGTATGGGCCCTATCGGCATGAAATCGCATTTAGCGCCATTTAAAGCCAACCACAGCGTGACGCCTGTCTTTAACGCGCCAAAAGATACCACAGCGGTTTCTGCAGCGCCTTATGGTTCAGCGAGTATTCTACCTATTTCATGGATGTACATTACCATGATGGGCCGTGATGGTCTATTATCAGCGACTAAGACGGCACTGCTTAATGCTAACTACGTGGCCAGTCAGCTAAAAGACGACTATCCTGTTCTTTACACTGGCAAAAATGGCCGTGTGGCACATGAATGTATCATTGATATTCGTCCGCTTAAAGAAGAAACAGGCATCACTGAAGCAGATATTGCTAAGCGCTTAATGGACTATGGTTTCCACGCGCCTACCATGAGCTTCCCAGTAGCCGGCACGTTAATGATTGAGCCAACTGAGTCTGAAGCTAAGCATGAGCTAGACCGCTTTATCTCTGCACTAAAATCGATTAAACAAGAAGCGATGAAAGTAAAATCAGGCGAGGATGGTTGGACAGTGGATGACAACCCATTAGTAAACGCACCGCATACTGCGTTTGTTATCACAGGTTCTGACTGGTCACATCCATATAGCCGTGATACTGCTGCGTTCCCATTAGACTATATCCGTGAACACAAATTCTGGCCATCTGTAGGCCGTATTGATGACGTGTATGGCGATAAGAACCTAATGTGTAGCTGCCCAAGTATCGAAAACTATATGTAGTTTCAAGCAGTGGCTCTTAATATTTAGCAAAACAATAACCTTCAAGCCAAGCTTGGAGGTTTTTTTATACTCTAAAGGTTGATTCAAATCTAACACTGTAACCGTTTAGCAGTTCTTAGATGAGACTTTAACTCTGTAACCATTAACGGTACTATGGCAGATGCAATAATTAGCCTATAAAAGGACGATATATCGTGGTAACCGCTCTAGACTCTCTACGCCAAATGATGGGAACTCAAAAACCTAACAGCAATTCAGATAAGCCCATCCCTCGCCCAGACAAGCCCTTTGTGGTGTTGATTCATGGCTTACATCAAAAGGCATGGATTATGGGCTCTCTAGCCAAGCAGTTACAGGCCAAAGGGTTTGCTACACATCAGCATAATTATCACAGTCTGCGTGACAGTATTGACCAACATAGTACTAGTCTCAATAACTGGCTAAATGAAAACCACAACCCTGATGTCCCAATTAACTTGGTTGGGCACAGCTTAGGTGGATTGGTGATTAGAGACTTTATCGCCCGATTCCCACAGTGGAAAATCGGTCGCTGCGTGACCTTAGGTACACCGCATATGGGCAGCACCACTGCAGAATACATTAAAAAACTGGTTTCACCGTTAGTCGGTCGTTCATACGAGAAAGCATTAGATGGTCAAAACGCCCCGCTTAGAACAGGCATTAGTCTTGGCGTCATTGCTGGTAACTCACCTTATGGCTTAGGTCAGCTTGTATTGGATTATCACAAGCGAAAAGTAAAATTATCTAAGCCGCAATGCGACCATGATGGCACCGTTTATGTGTTCGAAACAAAACTACCAGAAGCCACTGACCATATCATACTGCCGGTCTCGCATACGGGTATGCTGATTAATCAGCAAGTCGCAGAGCAAACGGCTTACTTCCTAGACCACGGTATGTTCAAACGATAAAAAGCACCCTTTATAGCAATAAAGAGTGCTTTTCATTAAATCAGCTGAATTGACATACTTAATATTTAGCTGGCTGGCTTGATGCAAAATATTAGGGTCTGTTGAACATTCAAATATTAGGACTGCTGATAGCTAAAATTGTTCCAAACTAGGCGTAAACCGACGATAATGTCTAGATCTTAGCTAGGTTTATAACAACGTTTGGGGCAATTTTAGCATCAGGCTCACTCGAGCACAGCTCTCGCCTTGCAAACGGGCAAAGCAGTGCTTTGCTTAATCCGTTCCCAGGGGCAGGTCTGTTTTCTGTCAATATATTGCGAAATTTTTTAACTTAGAATGACTAAGCGTCAAAAATTTCCCTGCATATTGCCTAAAAAACAGCCTCTGCCAGTTCCACCTTTGGATGTTCAACAGACCCTAACCCAGCCACATTTATAATAGCTTATGGCGAACTCTCGCTATCATCCTGAACTTCCATACCTGCTTGTAATTCCTTTTTATGGGCTTCAATCGCTGGAATCAGCGTCTGCATTACCCACGAATTACGCCAACCTTTTAGCCCCTCCGGTAGCTGCTCAATCGGCAAATCATAAGCAACAATTTCATATAACTGCGACAGCCACTTTTTGCGCATTAGCACATTTTCTGGTACGCCTATTTCATCTGCATACGCTTTGATCACCTGACGCACCGCCTTTGAAATGGTTTTGTCTTTAGAGCGATATGGCGGCAGCACTCGTGGTGGCTGCGCCTCGGCATCGAGCTCACGTGCTTGGCTGATTATGCCTAGCAGCTCTTCACCGTACATACGCGCCATACCGCGGTGCATCGTGGTTTTCTGAGTCAGCTGCTTCATTGTGGTTGGCATCTCTACTACCACATCGCGTACCGCTTGTTTCTTTAAAATAAAGGTCTTAGGCTGATTGGTCGAGCGCGCTAAGCCTTCACGCCAACTCGATACCGCTTGTAATACCGCTAATTGCTCACCGGTATACCTAAAATCTGCCATTGCCAGATAAGTCGCGTCATCTTCAACATTTGCTGACTCATAAAGCTCTCTGGCATACAGTTGGCAATCTTCAACCACCTTTTCTTTAAGACCGGTTTTATCAAGCTGCTGCTGCAAAATATCATACAGGTTCAATAGATAGCGCACATCGTCAATGGCATAGTTTTCTTGCTCATCGGTTAACGGACGTGCGAGCCAATCCGACTGACTCTCACCCTTCTCCAAATGCACATCCAGCTCTTGGCTTAACGCTTGCTGATATCCCATTTGCAGCTGTCCTGTTAGATAGGACAAGGCAATCTGGGTATCAAATACATTGGTCAACGCAGGGCTTTCGGAGAGCAAGTAGAATATCCCTAAATCCTCACCACACGCATGCCAAATCATTAGTGGCATTTCCTCTAACACCACCCAAAACTCAGTCAAATCAAGCTTAGGCGCATCAATTAGATAAATTCTCTTACCCGTATTAATCTGAATCAGTGCCAAAATAGGAAAATAGGTATTACGCTTAATAAACTCGGTATCTAACGCCACACGCTCGCAAGACTCTAAATCATCGAGGCAGGCCTCTAAACCATCAAAATCTGTTACCCAGTAGACGGGTAAACCCGCTGACGCTTGCAGCTGCTGTTTTATTTGCGCCATATCGGTTAATTTTGCTACATCATGGATACTGGCTAATTTTGGCGCTTTGTCGCTCATTTTAGAATCTGACTGAGAGTCTGATGATACTTGAGTCATTACGGTCTTCTTTAGAATAGGAGTAAAAATAAAGCGTGATTATTTTTTAAAGGGTTTACGATCTATTTTGTAGGGCTTGCGATAAGGTCATACTGTCTAAATACTCAAGCTCGCCGCCCATCGGGATGCCTTGAGCAATACGTGTCACTTTACCGACATGCCGTCTTGCCGCTTCGGTAATAAAGTGCGCCGTGGTCTGCCCCTCAACCGTAGTACTGGTCGCCAGTACCAATTCGTCGACAGGACTAAGCTTGAGACGATGTATCAGCTGATCAATATTTAAATCATCAGCATTAATACCATCAAGCGGTGATAAATGCCCACCAAGTACGAAATAACGGCCACGATAGCCTGCGGTCTGCTCGATAGCCATCACATCCGCTGCGGTCTCGACCACGCAAAGCACAGTATCATCACGTCTTGGGTCTAAGCATATTGGACACACTTCATCATCACTAAATGAGTGGCATTGACGACATTCAATAATATCGTGCATCGCAATATCCAAAGCCTGTGCTAATGCTAGGCCCTGAGGACGTTTCCCGTTGAGCAAATGTAGTGCCATACGCTGTGCTGTCTTTTGACCAACACCTGGCAGCACACGAAGCTGCTTAACCAAATTATCAAATTTTTCGGTTAACAATCAATCACCTTTTTAACAATTAAAGTCACTTATCCATTATGCCTATATATGGTGACGATATAAGGTCAATTCAAAAGGCATAACTATAAAAGAATAAAAAAGGGGTGTAATTCAATCATTACCACCCCTTATCTTATATTATTCAAGTAGCCACATTACGCAGCTACTCTTATCTATATCAGCATCTCTATCGGTGCTTATATTAGTTTATGTTATAGACAGTTATTTTTATTAATTGATAACTGTTAGTTCACAACTGTTATTAACCGAACAGACCTTGCATACCTGGTGGTAAGCCCATACCGCTAGTCGCATCAGCTAAAGTCTTGTCAGACAGCTCATCTGCTTTAGTCACAGCCGCATTAATAGCAGCAGCGATTAAGTCTTCGATTAAGTCTGGTTCATCTTCAAGCAAGCTTGGGTCGATAGACAAACGTTTCACCACATGACGACCCGTCATCGTAACTTTTACTAGGCCGTTGCCTGCTTCTGCTTGAACTTCTTTATCAGCAAGCTCTTTTTTGGCTTTTTCGACGTTCGCTTCTACTTGCTTTTGCATCGATTGTGCTTGCTGCATAAGTGCTTGAATATTCATAGTTGCCTCTTAATTAATCATAAATTTATGTGCAGTCTACGTCTTACGTTATAGATGTGTCTCATTATACTGATAAGTGGCTAGAGTGTCTAAGGGGATATTATAGTCCGCTTGTATGTGCGCTCACGCCAATAATATACGTCAGTAACGTATTTGAATAATCTATGCAGATAAACTGTCTAAACCACGAGCCAAGTCTTTGATAATATCATCTACATCTTCAAGACCCACCGACAGACGGATGAGCCCATCGGTCACGCCAGCCTCTGCACGCGCTTCAGCTGATATTCTAAAATGGGTGGTTGTCGCCGGATGCGTGACCGTGGTTTTGGCATCACCTAAATTATTGGTTATAGACACCATTTGAGTACTATCAATCACATGCCATGCCGCTGATTTCATGTCATGACCACCGACTGCTTTGACCTCAAAGCCCATGATGGCGCCAAAGCAGTGGCTACGGTGATGCTGTTTAATCGCCATTTCATGCATAGGATGACTGGCTAATCCTGAGAAATGCACCTTTTCAACATTAGGATGTGCCTCTAAGAATGCAGCGACTTTATTGGCATTGTCGCAGTGAACACGCATCCGTAAGTTTAAAGTCTCTAAGCCTTTGATAAATACCCACGCGTTAAACGGGCTCATGCTGATACCGCAAGAGCGTACCACCACAAAGGCTTGCTGCATCAACTCATCGCTACCCACTAAGGCGCCGCCAAGCACTCGGCCTTGACCATCAATGTATTTGGTCGCGGAATGAATCACGATGTCAGCGCCGAAATCTAATGGACGCTGAATCGCTGGCGTGGCAAAGCAGTTATCTACCACAAACAGTGCATCATGCGCATGGGCAATATCAGCAATCGCTTGCATATCAGCAATTTGACCTAGCGGATTACTTGGCGTCTCACAAAATAGCAGACGTGTATTGGGCTGCACGCCTTGTGCCCAAGCATCATTATCAAAGCAGTCAACATAACTGACTTCTACACCGAATTTACCCATGAAGTTGTTAAACAAGCCCACTGATGAGCCGAATAACTGTTTCGCCGCCAGAATATGGTCGCCTTCTTTTAGATAGGCCATACACATCGTTAAGATAGCACCCATACCAGAAGCCGTCGCTACTGCACGCTCACCACCCTCTAGCGCCGCTAAACGACGCTCAAAGGTACGCACCGTTGGATTGGTATGACGAGAATAAACATTACCGGTCTTTGATCCATTAAAATGAGCGGCAGCATCAGCAGCGGAGTCATAAACATAAGAGCTGGTAGTAAAAATCGGCTCATTATGCTCACCCTCATCAGTACGGTGCTGACCGGCACGAACAGCAATGGTTTGCATCGCATAGTCTTGGCTCAAATCCAGCGCATCATTACGCCAGTTACTATCCAGCGTATTATTCTCAGTTTGCGCCTTAGTTAGGTTTGTCTCTTTACGGTTCGATGTGTTATCTGTCATAGTAGTATCAATTAGCCAGTATCGTTAATGGTTAAAGTAGGTGTCTTTCAAAGAAATATGCGATTTATCTCAGCTATCTCACTCTACTATCTCGTTATAATAATAGTGAAATAACAGTAACAGTGATAAAAAGATTCAGTCACTAGTATCGCTAAGATAACAGGCGCTATCAATAAAAACCTGTCACTATCTGAGTCATTTATTGCTGTTATAAGACGCGTCTGAGTTGAAGGCCGCTTATTTTATAGTTAACCTTGCTTTGTGACTAGGCATCTTCTGTAGCACAGAGACCATCTAATCAGCCTATATAAGTATGCATCCTTTAAATTAAAGCCCGCTTTTTATTATCATAAACTATTATAACCTACCCCTTTTAATTCCTTTTGGAGAATAACAATGACCACACCTGCTCCCACCACAGTAAGTTTTATCGGCTTAGGCGCTATGGGCTATCTTATGGCAAAACATTTAGTCGCTCATTTTGACACGGTCATGGTTTGGAACCGCACCCCTAGCAAGGCAGAGGCACACGCAGCAGAATTTGGCACACAAGCGGTTAGCTTAGAGCAGGCGGTTAAAGCAGATGTTATCTTCTCTTGCCTGCCAACCAGTCAAGTGGTTTATACGCTGATTGATGAGGCGTTACCGCATCTTGAGTCTGACAGTGTTTGGGTCGATTGCACCAGCGGCGTTCCAGAGGCTGCCAAAACCAGTCAGCAAAAGCTTGCTACCGTTAATTGTCAGTTTTTGGATGCACCGGTGTCTGGACAAACCACAGGTGCAGACAGTGGTACACTTACGGTAATGGTCGGCGGTGATAAGCAAGCGCTTGATTACGCCAAACCAGCTATCGACTGCTTTGCCGGTCTCATTGTGCATGTCGGTGATACCGGTGCAGGTTTTGCGGTCAAAGCGGTAAACAACACTTTATTTGCGATTAATGCATGGGCAGCTGCTGAAGGTTTATCGGTACTCAAAGCACATGGCGTTAACCCTACGCAAGCCTTGGCCTGTATCAATAAAGCCAGTGGCCAAAGCTTTGCCACTAGCGCAACCCTTCCAGATCGTATTGTAAATAGAGAGTTCCCTAAGACCTTTACCATTGATTTGATGGCCAAAGACTGCGGTATCGCTATTGATTTGCAAACTAAAAAACAGGTCCCCACGCCAGTGATGGCTCAAGTGGCTAGCCTAGTCCGTGCTGCCAGTAATCAACATGAAGCCGGCGCGGCAGATTTTTCTGAATTTGCCAAATTCTATGAGTCTATGACCGGCATCACAATTGAAGATGATTAGGGCGTATCCTCAATTCGTACGATTACATTTAAATGGGCTAAAAATAGCTAAATCTTGTCATACTGCCTCAAATAACTCGTAAATATCTCGATATTTACGGCATTATTTTCCTTGTCTGACTGCGATTTATCTTATTTTTATCACCATTTTCAAAATGAGGACACGCCCTAAATCGGCTGCATTTAAATTAAGCGTTGTTTTTCTATTCATCGTGCTTGATTTGATTTAACCAGATGATGACAAGCACGATGCGATAAATATTTCAGCTAGTTTAATATGACTGTCTACAAGGGTGATTGGGTGTAGAATAATTTTAACACTGCACCCTCAGATTAATTTTTATGAGAAGGTATCGATATTTTGGGCAATTATTCTATTAACAGCCATAAACACACACCGTTATCAAAGAAACTCATGGTAAAAAAAATGCAGGCAGGAACAGGCGCTTTTAAGGCTTATACACAACTCAAAGGCCATCTACTGATAAAGATGGCGTCTACCTGCTGTTTAAGCTTGGCAGTGGCCGCTTGTAATTCATTGCCTACTGAGCCGCATACTGAAAACAGCCTTAGGCTCAGCCAGCTATTAAAAGAGCGTTACGCCTCTAACACGTCTCATCTTTCAGATAAGGATAATAATCAAAAACAGACGACTCAAAACAGTACGGATACCCAAGAGAGCAAGCCGCCCGCAACTGTATCGATAGAAGAGGCTCAATTTGCTAAAGCAGTCACTGAGCAAAACGAGCTACATCCGAATTTATCTGGTTATCATCCGATTATTACCGGTACCAATGCTTTTGCGACCCGTAGCATCTTAACGGATATGGCTCAAAAGAGTATTGATGTGCAATACTACATTTGGCATGACGATCAGGCCGGACAGCTGCTGCTTAAGAAATTATGGGATGCGGCTGAACGCGGCGTAGTGGTTCGCTTTTTGCTTGATGATTTTAATAATAACGCCAAATTAGACAAACATTTACGCCGTTTTTCAAGCCATCCAAATATTGCGGTTAGATTAATCAACCCGCTTTCGTACCGAAAATTCCAGACCTTAAATTACCTAACTAACTTAAGACGCATCAATCATCGTATGCACAATAAGAGCATGACCTTCGATCGACAAATCAGTGTCATTGGTGGACGTAACGTCGGTGATGAGTATTTAAGTAATAACGAAAGCAGTCAATTTGCCGATCTTGATGTATTACTTATCGGTGATGTCGTCGCTGATATTACCACCAGTTTTGAGGATTATTGGCAGTCACCCTTATCGTATGACATCGAGACTTTGGTAGACAAACCGCGCACATTAACAAATAACAACACGCCAAGGGATGATTTTATTTCAAAGTTAGATAAAATCACTCCGTCTCAAGTTGGGGATGAAGCCGCTGATGTCTATAATCGTGCGCTGCAACGAGCAAGTATTGGTAATGATTTGATTAACAAGCGGGTGCCTTTTCGCTGGGCGCCGATGACTTTTTTGAGTGATGATGTTAATAAATTGGTTAATACCGCAGATTCAGACACGCATTTGGTCTATCAGTTAAGAAACTTATTAGGTAAGCCAAACAAAGACTTAACCATTGTTTCCTCTTATTTTGTGCCTACAAAGGAAGGTGTAGATACATTAATCAAACTTTCTAAGAGCGGCGTTAACGTTAAGATACTCACTAATTCGTTCAATGCAACCGATGTTGCCGCTGTTCATTCAGGCTATGCCCAGTGGCGTGTGCCACTATTAAAAGCGGGGATAGAGGTCTACGAGCTCAAAGCGATTGCATCAGAAGAAGATCGTGAGAATAAGCTGTGGCGGGCACGTTCACAGTCCTCGACCAGTCTACATGCCAAAACCTTTGCAGTAGATGACCATAATGTCTTTATCGGCTCTTATAATGTTGACCCCCGCTCAGCCAATATTAATACTGAAATGGGCGTGGTAATTGAGGATGAAGATTTGGCATTGGAGCTACATGATGCCGTCAGTAAAGATTTGTTGCCTTTGGCGTACCGAGTTGTGTTGACCGATAACAATCAATTGCAGTGGCAAACTCACGAAGCCGGCAAAACGGTCATTTATAACAAAGAACCAGATGTCGACTTTGCAGATACCATTTGGTTAAAGATCATGTCATGGCTACCGATTGATTGGCTGTTATAGCAGTTATAACTACCTTAATGTTTAGAAGTTCTTGGTCTGTCATAATGATTATGGCAGTTTATTTTTAATGATAACAATTGAACCCTATGCCTTTTGTTGCTTTATCAGACTCAAAGAGTGCCATATCGCCAAAGCAATTAATGGTTATTTGCTTTGCTAATGCGGTCACATATTTTGACTTTCTTATCTACCTGTTTATGGCAGATATCATTAGCGCGACTTTCTTTCCTATCAGTCATGACCCCGTACTTAATAAGCTACAAGCATTAAGTCTTTTTGCTGCCGGCTATTTATCGCGGCCGATTGGAGCTTTATTTTTAGGTCGTTATGCTGATGTCAAAGGCCGAAAACCTGCCTTAATGGTGAGCTTGACTTGTATTGCAGTGACTACTTTAGCGATTGCCTGCCTGCCGACTTACGCTCAAGTCGGTGTTATTGCACCAATTTTATTTATTGCGGCGCGGCTTATACAAGGCATGGCGTTCGGGGCACATACACCGCTAGGCTGGGTGTATATTGCGGAGCACATATCCAAAAGCAACTTAGCGACTTACCTAAGCTTTGTGACCGCAGCCTTCATGTTCGGCAAAATCGGTTCTAACATTATGTTTGAGCTGCTGACGACCACCTATACTCAGACTCAGCTTATTGAAAGTGGCTGGCGTATTCCTTTTGTGTGGGGGGCGGCATTAAACTTTATAGCCCTGATGCTTTTTAATCTACTCGATGAAACACCTATTTTTACGTGCCAACAAGAGCATAAGCGTTATGTGCCCAGCTTGTCAGATATGAGCCTGCCGTTTAAGCGCTTTAATGCAATATTTTTGGCTTTAATGCTAACCTTTGTTATCTCAAGCTTAGTAATGGTCGTTGCTTTATTATTACCTGAATTGATTTTAATGAAGTTTAGTGTCGATCAATCTATGCTTAGGTTCTCCAATAACTTAAGCGTACTATTTTTAATTATTGGCTGTATTTTCTTTGGATTAATTGCGGATAAAAGCAGTACTGGTAAGGCGCTAATTTTTGGCGGCTTAGCCCTTATCTTCCAAACATTGGCCTTTTACTATCATCTTTCTGAGACCGGCGGCATGCTGATTTTATTTATGTATGCTATTTTAGGATTCTGTAGTGGTATCGCTAGTCTCGGTCCAGTAATTTTAGTACAGCTATTCCCTACAGCCTCTCGCGTTACCTCAGTTGGTCTTACCTACAACTTTATGTATGCCGTCGTTGGGGTCAACTTGCCCTTTGCTTTAGGCTATGCCACCAGTTATGTGAGCTTCTCGCCTGCCCTTTATCTCATCTTTATCGGTATTATCGCCTTTCTTATTGGTCTATATATTTACCGCTTACCGAAATTTAAAGCTTTGGATGCTGGGCTTAAGTTATAAACGCTCTTTATCTGATCTAAATAGTAACTAATTAATAAAAATGAGCCAGTTAAACCATTGACTGGCTCATTTTTATTAAACTTATTTATGTGTTCTAAAAGCAGTCATACTCTGTGTTTTTATACTAATTGCTATGAACAACCTAAGCCCTTACAACAACGATGTCTCCCAGTAATGAATAACAATATGATGAATCGTAAGAAGCTGCAGCCGGTCATGGTATAATAGCGGCCACCCTATGGCAGCCACTATAGGCAGTATTATTATTGCCTAAAATCACCCTTGCCTCAACTCAGATAACAAAGAGTACCTGCAGCCTTATGACTGATACCCTCGTAAACTCTATCGATACGCCTATCAATATTATGCAAAACAAACGCCTATCTGTCGCACCCATGATTGATTGGACAACGACGGATTATCGTTTCTTTGCGCGCCTGTTTAATCCGCATACTTATCTATATACTGAGATGATTTCAACCGGTGCGATTATTCATGGCAATACTGATCGGCTTCTACGCTTTGATAATATTGAGCATCCACTTGTGTTGCAATTAGGTGGCGCTGATATTAAAGAGATGACACATTGCACAGTTGAGGGGCAAAAGCGCGGCTTTGATGAGGTTAATATCAATGTAGGTTGTCCATCTGATAGAGTGCAGCACAATAAAATTGGCGCATGCCTAATGGCTGAGCCTAATACGGTGGCAAGCTTAGTTCGCTCAATGCAAGCAGAGGTTGATATTCCGGTGACAGTCAAACACCGTATCGGTATTGATGAGCATGACAGTTATGAGTTTATGCGAGATTTCGTGGCTGCCAGTGCCGATGCTGGCTGTGAGCGTTTTATCGTACACGCTAGGATTGCATGGCTTAAAGGCTTAAGCCCGAAAGAGAACCGTGAGATTCCGCCGCTACGCTATGAAGATGTATACCGGCTCAAGCAAGAATTTCCTGCGCTTAAGATAGAGATTAATGGCGGTATCAGCACTATTGAGCAAATTAAAGAGCATCTGCAATATGTCGACGGGGTTATGATTGGCCGTGCAGCCTATCAAAACCCTTACCTATTGGCAGAAGCCATGACTTTATGGGGTGAACAGCCGCCGACGCGTGAAGATATTCTGGCTAAGCTGTATCCATATTTAGATGAGCAAGCCGCCAAAGGGGAGCCTTTACCGTCTGTGGCACGTCACTTTTTAGGGTTATTCCAAGGTTTGCCTGGGGCACGTAAATGGCGTCAAGCTCTCAGCGGCAAGCAGCAGCTAACCGTTGACGAGATTAGAGCAGCCGGCGACCATACATTGGCATTGATTGAGAGAAGCCGGCAGGCTCAGCTTGAGCAAGAAAGTATCGGCTAATAGGTACTTGAAGTAAATGCAACTTACCGATACTAGTTTAACAACAAGTTATGATTGTTAATCAGCTAGTGCACTGAAAGATATAGCCACATGGCTGCTGTATTGTTGAGAATATGAATCATCATCGGCAGCCATATTGAGCCTGATTTAATACGGGCGTAGCTTAATAAAAGCGCCAAGATAAATATTACGCTCATCTCATAGATAGCATACTGGATATGAATAATCGCAAAGATAAGACTGGTTACTATCGTGGCAAGCCATACGCCTTTCTTACCCTCTATCTGCTCTTTTAATGCACTCCATAATACTCCGCGGAACATTAGCTCTTCATAAACCGGCGCAACCAATACCATCACCACAATAAGCAGCCACTTCGGATTAGCACTGTCATATAAGACATCGACAAAAGCGGTCGGATCTTTATCTAGTGCAAAGCTTATCGCTTCGGTGACTATGACAAATAGCAGCCATAATCCCAATATACCTAGACCGACTTTGTAATTAAATGGCCTCATCGCCAGATAATCACGTACCTGCATTTTTTGATGCTGAGTATAAGACGTATTGCTTTTAGTCGCTCGGCTGATGCGCCACTTGACGACAGCATAGATAACAATGCTGATAGTGGCCAAGGTAAATATCAGCGCATAGCTGGTTACCGTACCATTAAAACTGCCCATCGCAAAACGCTGAGCAGGCGTTAGTGTTTGCTCATTAAAGACAATCGGAGCAAACAGATAAACACCCAACAGCTGAACTATCAAAAACAGCCCAACTATCCCCGCTATTAGCAGAACCACTCCTGGACTGGAGAACAGTTTTGGCTCATTAAGAGGGCTCGTATCTTGCTGAAGGTCGCTCTTTGTTAAGTCGGTATCTGGTCTTTTGTAGGGAAAGTCAGCCATAAGAATGAGGTCATATCAGTCGTTAAAAAAGCACGTATAAAACGTGCTCGATAAATAAAGAGTGTCAAAGTACAGCGAAGCCTACTTTGAAGCTTGCTCAGCGATTGTCTGCAGAATAAGCTGAGCCACAGAGTCTGGATGCTCTAGAGGGAACATATGACCACCGGCATGCAGCTTAAAAGGAATAGATAAGCGCTGCTCCACTTTTTGTGGAAACTGACGCTGATGAAACTGGCTATTATCACCAATAAGCAAGGTCACCGGCTTTTTCGGTGGCCTGTTAGGCTTGAGCCAATACAGTGATGGATTGGTACGAAATACTTTTACTTCTGCCTGCTTGGGAATGGTTAGCGTCACACTGCCATCTTCTTGGTCACGTAGCCCATATTGAATATAGTGATCAAAGCTACGCTGATCAAAGTTTTTGAAGAAGGTTTTGGGGCGCAATAATTCACTGGCCTGCTCACGACTTTCCCATACATCACGGCGATGTTTTGAAATACCTGCCGGCGACATTTTATCTACCACTTTACTAGAGGTTAGCTTAGCAATATGCCATAGTAGATTGCTGAGTCCATAAATCAGTGGTGGGTCCATCAATACCGATTGTACAAACAGCTTGGGCTTTTTATACATAGCTTGCAGTGTACACAGTGCGCCAAGTGAATGGCCCAACCCTATCACAGGTACCTTATGCTTTTTTTTGACCTGTTTGACACTGTCAATCACTTGCTTGGTCAAGCTCTTCCAATGATTATCAATAGGATAAGTCGGTTTGCCTTGTTCATCAAAGCCTAACGTAGGAATATATTCCACCGTAAACTGCTGCTCTAGAATATCAAAGATAGGCTGATACACCCGACTTGGCATCCCATTGGCATGCGCAAAATGAATCACCGGCTTACCCGTCAGTTTAGACACGGGTAAGCCTTTAATATCAATTAGCTCATTAGAAAACGTAAAACCTGTTGCCATTTTTTTATCTCATCTCACCAGACGTTGACTCTTGGGGTAATAACTTTAACTCAACTGAAGAACCAATACCAGCACCCAGTTTAATCGCAAAGCTATCTAACAATTGCTGCATTGGATCCATTGGCGTGTAATTAATAACATGATCAATATCAAGCTCTTTTTCAATAGTCATTAAGCTGCCTGCTTTATCTGCTAGACCCAAATCAATTGCTTGCTCACCTGTCCAGAACAGCCCTGTAAATAGATTATTCTCTTCAGGATCTTTTAATTTATTGCCGCGACCTTTTTTGACCGCATTAATAAAGTGCTTATGAGTATTATTTAGCACGCTTTCTACATGCTGCTGCTCAAACTCAGTCAAAGAGCGGCTCATGCTAAGGATATCTTTGTACTCTCCCGCGGTTAACGTGGTGTCTTTAACGCCCGCCTTGTCCATCAGGCCTTCAATATTGTAGCCAGGCATAATAACGCCGATAGAGCCTACCAAGCTTGAAGGATTGACATAAATCTCATCAGCTGCAGACGAAATATAATAAGCACCTGACGCACCAATATCACCAATCACTGCATACAGCTTCTTGTCAGGATGCTCTGTACGCAAGTCCATCATCGTCTGCCACACTTGGTCAGACTGAACTGGAGAGCCACCTGGTGAGTTGATATTTAACACTACGGCTTTAGCTGACTCAGTTTCATACGCTTCGGTAAGCGCAGCACTGATATCATGAGCATTGGCTTGATCGCTACTGCTAATTACGCCTTCGACATCGACAACAGCGATATGCGGCTTGGCCACATCGACACTGTTCATACTTTCAACGGTAGTACAGCTTCTGCTTAATAAAAAGAAAAACAGCAAAATAAAGCCAAAGGTTATTAGCTTGGATATGATACGCCAACGTCTCGCTCGACGCTGCTCCTCGATACTTGCCAGTAATGTTTTCTCAAGTAAATGCCATTCTCGGCCGCCAGCGCCTGTCGGTAAAACGCGAGGAGGTTTGTTATTTGGTGATGGGTTGTTATCAGGAACTTTATTCGGTTCTGGTGGCCAGTTTGACATATAAAATATGAATCCTACGTGCTATAAAAAAGGGTTTAAATTATGACAGTTAGAGTAAAGAGAACCAGTATGGCAATTACTCTTCAAGGCTGCAATATGGCTTTGTTTAACAAACGCAACGATATATTACTTGATCCCTAAATGTCAGCGGTATTTCTGTAAAATAATCGTCATGATAACTGAAATTAATTAACAATTGTATTTAACCGACGTTTATTATTACGGCTTGATAGACTGATGCCAATATAAATGAGTTTGCTTAAGCTGAGAGTTTATTGGAATCAATTGCTCGTCAATAATTTGCCAAGATGATGGCTGCATGACATTTAGGGAGGATTTGTCTATTTGAGCCTGCGGTGAGGTGACCCAGGGCTGCTCTTTAATATCTGCTGCGCACTGCAATTGCCATAATGCTGCCATTCGTGGCTGAGCACTGGTATATATTATAATCCTATTATGAAAATTATTGTTATTTAACGTCGAATTATTTAAAGAGCTATTTGTATCGTCATCTAACTGACTGCCTGTAGGATAGCTAGAAGGATGCGATGCTATGATATTTGTTTGTTGCGGGTTATCTATAAGTGTTATCGACAAAGGCGTATCTAGCATAATCGTACAGTCAGCGACTTTATTATCTTCATCAATTGACCAACCGGTAACGGCACTAATATTAATGCTTGAGGCAGATGTCTTGTCTCTATCAATAGCTTGCCAGTTATTGCCAGCCAGACAATCTTGAGCCTGCAAACGCGTCCCCTGCATAACTTTGGTAACCTGAGACTCATGCACACTCAGACCTGCCTGCCAATAATAAGAAATAGGCATAAATTTACGTAAATCAGCAACCACGGCCGCAAGCTTGGGCGTCGCTGTTTGTACAATCACACCAGTTAACTGACTTAGCCGCTGTTCTTTTAACTGCTCGTAGACCGCCTGTGATAACGCTTTTGTTTTTTCAGGCGCTATAAATAAAGCATTGTCGTTTAACTTATTGGCCTTATTTTGATAACCCGAAGCATATGCTGATAATAATAACCAAGCATTTGTGTTATCACGTACGATAACTGCAAAATAATCTGAGTCTTGCAGATTTATGGGAATTATCTGTATCGAATCAGTGGTATCTTTTGCTAATAATACTGTCGAAAAGCCGAGCAGTAGTAGTGCAGGGATACTAAGTAGTCGGCTGAGCACCCGTTGCGGCAACATCCACGGCAATGCAATAAGCAAAATAAGAAGTAAGATTGGCAAGCTGATATCAGTGTATATCCAGCCGACTTGTTTGGCTGTCTCTTGTAACCAAAATAAACCAGTATGAAAGTTAGATAATATACAGAATAAAAGTGACCATAGCCTGTCTGCCACAGTTGGAGAGAAGGTATAAACCACCCCTGCCAGTAGATTTAACGGCACAATAATCCAACCGAATAAACCGATAGCGAATAAATTTACCACAAAGCCCCATAGTGATACTTTACCAAATAACCACAAGCTAATTGGCAATATAGCAACAGATATCCACATCTGTAGCTTAAATAAATCAGTTATTTGCCGCCTTATCCGACTGCTTCTAGAGATTGTTATTGCTGGTGCCTTGCTAACCGTTGCACTCCGTGTGGTCAGATTTATATCAGTCGACTTTTTATCACGACTTCCCCAGCGCTGAGTATAAACAAAGAGTACCGCTACTGCGATAAAAGACAGCCAAAACCCCGCCTGCCATAACACAAAAACATCCCACCACGCCATAGCAACCGCTAAGCTCAGTAAAACTTTAAATGTCGCCGTTATCGCTAAAAAATAGCGCAATATACCAATGACCAGCAGCATACACGCGGTGCGCACTGCCGGCACATCAAATCCTGCGAAAGCGGCATAAGCAAAGGCTGCGACTACGCCAATAACAAACGCACATTGCCATCGCGGTAGCCATTCATAGATACTGGGTCTAAAGCGATTAATCAGGGCTGTGATAAGAGCCGCGCAAAGCATGGCTAAAAACAGAACATGAGTTCCAGATATTGCCAACAGATGCGAAATGCCGGCAAAACGATATAACCCAGTCATGTCTTGACTGATAAGACTACGATCGCCGGTTAATAAGCTTAAGGTAACCGCTATTGCCTCTTTTTTCGCAGGATTTATAGATAGGCTATTATCAGAATTAGAAGTGTTGTCATCCGTATTAACGCCATCTTCCTTTAAATCGCTCTGTTTTGCATGTTGCATCGCCATTAAATGTAAGAAATGCTGACGTAAGTCAAAGCGCTTCCTATCAATCCACTGCGCTAGGCCAGTACCATCGTTATTAACCATCTCTATCGATTGATTAACATCATCACTTGTCATAAGTTTGGCTTTAGCAGTGGCGTGCCGGCTACTTAACCAGCGATATTCGTTAAACTCATCTGGATTATCGGTCAGCTCTATCGGGCTTAATTGCAGCGCTAAACGAACTGTTTTGTCAGCAGAGAACTCATTAAGCCAGATATCTTTAGCTTTGTAACTCTGTAGCATTACTGTCATTTGTTTAGGCAATTTTAGAGCAGCTGTGACATCTGATATCTCTGTATCGTTGTCTTCTAAAACCGCGGGTTCTGTAAAGGGATTAGTAGCGATATCCTGTTGATGACTGGAGCTAGGCTCCACCCTTTTATGCCAAGTTATATCTGTTAAGCTGACTAACTGGCGGTAGCCCTCCTCAACAGTTAATGACTTTTTATTATTATTGTTATTATTGGAAGTATTAGAAGAGTGTTTCAGCTCTAATCGCTTATCACTTAATCCAAGTGGCGTGACTGTTGTCTGTATATACCAAGTTTCAGCAGGTGATTGCTCAATAGCCTGTGTCCGCTGTGCTAGCCCCTGACTCATAACGGCAAGCCAAAATAATACGACTGCCATAACTTTAGCTAACAAAACGATGATACCTTGCTGCTTTAATACGCGAAGAGGAGATAAGTAAAAGTTAATTTGGGTAGGATGAGAGGGCTTTGAGTGTGATTGAGAGTGGGCACGAAAATAAGCCACCATCCAAGCGGTAAGACTAATAAAGATAAACCCGTAACTTAGTGTTTGCCACTGCTGATAAGAGTTCTCTCCATTGATTGCTGCCAATTGATTAGGATCTATCTCTAAAATAGCCAACATCAATGCAAGCGCCACACCCCCTGTGAACCAAGCCACGGTCTCGTCCCTAATATCATATTAATAATTAAAAGCCTCAATAGCAGTAACGCCAACCACCCATCGGACAGTTGGCGTTATCATTTGCCTATCAAGTTAATTCAGTGACAAATTAAGATCAGCTATCAAACTCTTCCCACTTACCATTTTTGAGTAGCATTTGCCTATCTGCCATAGCGGCAAGGCTACGATCATGGGTCACCATTAATAGAGCCGTCTTCATCGTATCTTGCAGCTCCGCTAATAGTGCAAAGATACTTTGTGCATTGTCATAATCTAGGTTACCGGTTGGCTCATCCGCCAATATAAGCGCAGGCTTGGTTACCAAGGCTCGAGCTATGGCAACACGCTGGCGCTCACCACCTGATAGCTCACCTGGGCGATGCTCCAAGCGGTGACCTAAACCAACACGCTCTAATAAGTCAACTGCTTGCTGACGCGCCTCTTTAATAGGCACTTCTTTACGTAGTAGTAACGGCATAGCCACGTTTTCAATGGCAGTAAACTCTGGCAATAAATGGTGAAACTGATAGATAAAGCCTAAATGGCGGTTACGCATTTCACCGCGCTCGGTTTCATTCATTTGATTTAAGCATTTGCCTTGCAGCCAAACTTCTCCCGAAGTCGGTACATCTAGCCCGCCTAATAAGTGAAGCAAAGTACTTTTACCTGAGCCACTGGTACCGACAATCGCAATACGCTCACTGGCACGAACCGTAAGATTCAGACCGGTTAATACCTGCGTACGGATATTTCCTTCGTCGTATATTTTATTAATATCTTTTGCGACTAATATTTCTGACATACATCTTTCTCGCTAGCTGTTTTTTTATAATACATTTTAAATAAGGCTTTATGGCATCAATTTTATGGCATTAACGACAGGCCATTTAATGAATCAAACCCAATTACTCATAACGTAAGGTTTGAGCAGGCTGGATACTGGCCGCACGACGTGCTGGATAAATAGTCGCCAAAAAGCTTAATAAAAATGAAGTACTGGTAATAATCAGTACATCCATCCAACGTAGTTCAGTCGGCAAGTAGTTAATAAAGTAAGCATCAAATAAATGCAGACCCATTGCCTGATTGACCCAGCCTAATAAATCACCAACAGTCAGCGCTAAAATCACACCGAGTATCGTGCCAGCCACTGTACCAATCACACCAATAACCAGACCTTGCACCATAAATACCTGAGTAATCAGTTTCGGTGAGGCACCAAAGGTTTTGAGGATAGCGATATCGGCTTTTTTATCGGTAACGAGCATTACTAAGCTAGATACGATATTAAAGGCAGCAACGATAATAATTAAGAATAGCAGCAAACCAACCATCGCCTTCTCCATTTGGATAGCGCCAAATAGATTACCATGCGTACGGGTCCAATCATTGGCAAACAGACTACCTGGTGCAATACTGGCCGCACGCTGTGCAACTTCAGGTGCCATAAAGATATCGTCTAACTTCATTCGAATACCTTGAGCACCTTTTGGTAAGCGTAGTAATTTTGCCGCATCCCCCATGGGAATAAAGGCAACCAGATTATCGACTTCACGACTAATATTAAACACACCCGTTAGCGTAAAGCGCTTAAAGCGGGGAATAACACCTGCTGGAGAAGGCGACGCTTCAGGCAATACCAAGGTGACTTTATCGCCAATTTGCAAACCAAGTGCCTCGACCATACTCTCACCAAGCACAATACTAAAGTCACCATCTTTTAGGGTACCGATATCGCCTTCGACCATATGCTCGTTAATAATTGAGACATTTTTCTCATATTCAGGCTCAACACCCGTGACCATAATGCCTGCGACTTGACCGTTAGAGGTCAACATGCCTTGTAGCTCGATAAAAGGCGCAACCGCCACGACATCAGGGTCTTTTTTAATCTCTTCTGCCAACCCTTGCCACTCGGTGATGATCTCTCCGGAGCTGACCGTCGCTTGCGGTACCATGCCTAAAATACGAGTTTTGAGCTCACGGTCGAAACCATTCATAACGGATAACACGGTAATCAAAACAGCGACACCCAGTGTCAATCCGACCATAGAGATTAATGAAATCAAGGAGATAAAGCGATTACTACGCTCAGCGCGTGTATAACGTAATCCTAAAAATAGGGCTAACGGACGAAACATAATTAAGGCTCTTAACCAATTCGGTGGTAACTAATCGGTAGTAACTAAAATGATAAAGATAAATAAGCTGTTATCGCCAATGGACGATAAGTAAATGGCAGGTGGGTAATCGTATAAATCAATTTTAAAATAAGCCCTGTTTACAGACCTTGATCGCTATTGATCTATAGAAGCATCACTTACATATTGCCATTATTATAACAGCGTATTAAAGTGTCATATGACAAAAGCCCATAGTTTGACACAAACAGCGCCAACTTGGCTATATTTGATTGCTGTGATTATTTTAATATAATTTACCGCTTTGCTTTTAAGAGTTGCTCGCTTGCTACCCCTTGGCTTTAGATATGCTGCATTTTTAATAGGTATAGCCGGCAGGTCACAATACAAAGGTTGTATTTAAACAACTTGCCCCTATCTATGTTAATAGAAGCGCATCTTAGTGATGACAATATATTAATAACAAGTTAAAAAGCAACCCTTATAACTAACCATCAAAAGTACACGCTCATTATGACTACTCATACCTATAAATACAGCCAGCATCCTAAGACACGCCCTACCAAGGTTACACTAACCAACGAACAGACAGCTGGACACGGTGATCATTGGCGTATTTTAACCAACGATATCGAAAACGATGTGCCTAACTGGCTGCAAAAATCGATTGATGATGCCACCATCACATCAGGTCTACATCCAGCACTTAAGAAAGAGGACCTGTCTAACCTACTGCTTTCTTGTAATGATATGTGTCATATAAAACAAGTATTAGCAATGGATAACGGCAAACCAAAAAACTTTATTAACGCCTACCCTTGTGTGAATAGCCCTTATGGTTTTAGCTGCAAGATTGACCGTATTATTGCCAATGATAATACTCAAGATGCGGTTTTACGTCTGATTAGTGGGGATGGCAGCGTGATTTATGCCTTTGACCAGCTTTATACTGTAAACAAAGACTTGTATCGTCAGTCTGACAGCTATTTTGTGAACTTTAGTGCTTGGGCCTACGCGATTACACCTAGCAATAAAGAAGAGACTATTTTAATTGAAGACCCAGAGGCCATTCGTTATCACCGTGCTTATAACGATATTTTGGCGCAAAATAATGGTGTCGCTCCGGATAATCTAGATGAGCTGATTGATGAATGGCAGCCAGACACTGACGAGCCTCTTGCGCCTGTCGAGATTAACTTAGGCAATATGTGTGCTTACTTATTTGGCGAAACTTTGGGTCAAGAAGATGAAGCTTGGTGCCAAGGCCAAGTACTTGGCAAACAGCAGCAACATTTATTTGAAAAAGAGCTAACCATCTTTGATATTGCGATTTTACGCGAACCTGATGCAACCCCGTTTGTGGTACGTATGGCAACGCCGTCTAACATTGTCACCGAACATATTCAGGTGAATGATTATGTACAAGCTAATATCTGGCTACAAGCTGCCATTTATCGTGAAAATCAGCCGGTATAATCACTTTATTTGTCGAATGATTGATAATTTTGATTCAATCAGTCCTAAAGCAATCGCTTAGAAAGAAATCAAAGCCAACCTAATTGGGTTGGCTTTTTTAGTTGCTCTATATAAAAACCGGACATAAGTTTATCTATAAGCTTAATACTGATGGTTATACTAAAAATAGTTGACTTTTTGACAAAGGTCTTATTTACATTTGACGCAAAATCAGGTTAAGATTAACCAACTTCTTAACAATGAAAGAATAAGCACCATTAGCGCCTCTTATTTATCACTGCGTTTTAATGTCTTATTACTTTTCATAATTGTGGTTCTATGAAAGTCTCTCCTGCCAAACAATCTTTTACGCCATTTGCGCATCCTTACCTCTTAACCCAACCTGTGGTTTTGGGCAATGCTTACTCTATGGGCGACCTTAACTCTGCTAATAACGATCAAGCTGCTAGTACCCAAGCTCCAAAAAGTGTTTTACGTACTCCCGCGAATACATTTGGCTCTAATCAGCTAAATGCAAAAGCAGATACTTATTTAGGCTCTAAACATGAGAAGTTAGGTGCCAGTAGTAAAGAGCGTGGCAGCCTGACTCCCTTCTCCTCTTTAGCCGGACCTCATGCTATGAAAGCTAACAGCAATCAGACACCTTTATCGTCTGATACTGTCTCGAACCACTCTTTATCTGCTAATCCTTTAGCGCCTAGCAGCTTATCTTCGAGTAAGAGTCAGTCAGAAGAAGAATTACCGACTCCTTTAATGGTAATGCTAGGCATCAAAAGTAAATCAATTGATGCTAGACAAATTAGCTGCGCCAGCTTTTTTATTACTGGCATGCTGTTGATGTTTTATTTGCTACATTTGGCTTAACGGTTATCTACTTAATAAATAAGATGTCATAAACAAAAGAGCGCCTAAATTAATCTAGGCGCTCTTTTTGTTGCTCATATTAAGACTTATTTACGCTTGTTCTGTCATCGCATAAATTTTCTTGAATAATTCTTTTTGCTCAGCACTTGGCTTAGCGCTTTGTAGCGCCATTACTTGACTCATATCACCTTCGATACGAATTTTACCTGACATGAAGGCTTGCATCGCCTCATTAATATCGCCTTGGAGGGCTATTTTTTTCAAAGTCTCTTCATCAATTTTGATGGTCGTATCAGTATCAGTCTGACCTTTCTTTAATACGCCGTCGGCTAAATAAGCTTGCACATCACCATTTGCAGTATCGCTAATATTTAGATTTAACTTCATGTTTGCAAATGTTGGCGGTAAGTTTAAATCGCCTGCTTCAGTTGTTAAACGATCCACTTCATTGAACCACTCATCCGTTAAGAATACTGCCATAAGATTTCCCTTGTATAAATTATAAATAGAGTTAAATTAAAAATAGGGTTAAAATACTAACCACATTATAGGTGCATTAAAATACTATCACATATTTTGTGTCCAATTGTACCTTACCCTGTTAACAAATCAGCAGTTTTTTGATTAAATGTTGATTTAAATAAGCAAATATCATACTGACGTATATATCGATTGTAGCAAAAAATTCTCAGGTAGTTGCTACTTTTTGAATCACTGAGTCATTTTGTATTTACAAAAGTAGCGATTAGCCGACAGCTTAATAAAAACTTTATCTCAGACGACACTCAAGATGCTTATCCACAAAAATTTTGCGGGTTTTTTTAGTTTTGACTGTTTCGTCAGATGATATTTTGTATCCTATGCGTTACAATAGCTACATATTTAGATAACATCAGGTATAACAGCCAAACGATTAACACGCTGAATGATTTTTACGAGCGGGTTAAAAGTGAGCCATTGCTAATTTCTGTGACTGTTTATGTCATATTAAAGGTTAGAATTTGATAACCTTTGTGACTCAGGAATATGTTTTTTTGCAGGCTCTATTTTGGTTGATAACTTTGATACTTAAGGCTGTAAAGGAAATATTCCAATGAGTATAAATAACACAGCAGTCTCTCCAGTCGATCATGATTATGAAATCACCATTGTGCGATTTTTTACTGTCATGGCTGTTATCTGGGGGATTATTGGCATGAGTCTTGGGGTGTTCATCGCCTCACAATTAGCTTGGCCTGCCCTTAACTTTGATATTCCATGGCTAACCTTTAGCCGATTAAGACCGCTTCACACGAATGCGGTGATTTTTGCGTTTGGTGGTTCTGCATTATTTGCAACCTCTTACTATATTGTCCAGCGCACGTGTAAAACTCGACTATTCGCACCTTATTTGGCGTGGTTTACCTTCTGGGGTTGGCAAGCAGTCATTGTGGCTGCGGTCATCACACTTCCTCTAGGTATCACCACTTCTAAAGAATATGCTGAGCTTGAGTGGCCTATTGACATCTTAATTGCTGTTGTTTGGGTCTCTTACGCCATTGTATTCTTTGGTACATTAATTAAGCGTAAAACCTCACATATCTATGTGGCTAACTGGTTCTTTGCAGCCTTCATCATCACTATCGCGTTACTACACATCGTAAACAGCTTGGCTATTCCAGTAGGCTTATTTAAGTCTTACTCGTTATTTGGCGGTGCAACAGATGCGATGGTTCAGTGGTGGTATGGTCACAACGCGGTAGGTTTCTATTTGACAGCTGCCTTCCTAGGTATGATGTATTACTTCGTACCAGTGCAAATTGGTCGTCCGATTTATTCATATCGTTTATCAATTGTGCATTTCTGGGCGTTAATCGCGTCATATATGTGGGCCGGTGGACACCACCTTCATTACTCTGCACTTCCTGACTGGGCACAATCATTAGGTATGGTATTCTCTATCATCCTATTTGCACCATCTTGGGGTGGTATGATTAACGGTGTACTAACGCTTTCAGGTAGCTGGGATAAATTACGTACTGACCCTATCATTCGATTCTTGATTGTTGCACTATCGTTCTATGCGATGTCAACGTTCGAAGGTCCTATGATGTCAATCAAGACTGTGAACGCGTTATCGCATAACACAGACTGGACAGTTGGTCACGTACACTCAGGTGCACTTGGCTGGGTTGGTATGATTACCATCGGTTCACTTTACGTGTTAGTACCGCGTATTTATAACAAACCAAAAATGTATTCTGTAAGTTTAATTACTACGCATTTCTGGCTTGCGACTGCAGGTACTATTTTCTACATCGTTTCTATGTGGATTTCAGGTATTGGTCAAGGCATGATGTGGCGTCAAACAAATCCAGACGGAACGCTTGCTTATAACTTTATTGAAACCGTAACGTTCTCGCATTACCCATATATTGGTCGTGCCTTTGGTGGTTTATTATATGTTGGCGGTATGTTTGTTATGGCTTACAACGTTTATAAAACAATCAAAATGCCGAATGCCCGTCCCGTTGACGCAGCAGATCCAACCGATCATAGCCCTATCGTCAATGATGACGAAGACACTCAGCCTGTAAATGTGTAAACCAGCAATCGCTTAAGGAGATATCATGGCAGGTACAGCTCATGAAATAATTGAAAAAAATACAGGCTTGCTGGTCATCTTTATTGTGATTGCAATTAGTTTTGCAACACTGGTAGAGATTGTTCCATTAATTTTTGATACCAAGTCTGCTGAGGAAGGTGGTGTTAACCAACCCCTTCCTACTATGGAACCATGGACAGCGTTAGAGTTTGAAGGACGTGATATTTATATCCGTGAAGGCTGTCATGTTTGCCACACTCAAATGATTCGTCCGCTTCGTGCAGAAGTTGAGCGTTATGGGCCATACTCTCGTGCAGCAGAATCTGCATGGGACCATCCATTCCTATGGGGTTCAAAACGTACAGGTCCTGATTTAGCACGTGTTGGTGGCCGTTATTCTGATGATTGGCAAAGAAAGCATTTAATCAATCCACGTTCATTAGTACCTGAATCTGTAATGCCAAGCTTCCCATGGCTTGCAGAACGCGAAGTTGATGGTGCTAAAGTTCAAGAGAAAATGCGCTTATTCCGTGATCGCTTTGGTGTTCCTTATACTGAAGAGGACATCGAAAGTGCACCTGACCAAGTGTTAGGCGCAACAGAGCTTGATGCCGTTGTTGCTTATCTACAACAGCTTGGTACGGCGATGGAGGGTCAACGTTAATGAGTATTAGTGACCTACAAATCATTGCAACCGTCGTGGCGTTTATTGCTTTTATTAGCATTGCATGGTGGGCTTACTCACCAAAGAACAAAAAGCGCTTTGAAGAAGATGCACAGCTTGCGTTGGATGATGAGCTCGTTAGCTCCTCAGCCTCTACTTTACGCAATAAGGATAAAAGATGAGCATATTTTGGAGTTCATGGATCACCATCTTAAGTTTGGCCTGTTGGTTGGGTATTCTTGGCGTGCTCCTTTTCGTTCTACGCAACAAGCCAGATCTTGAAGAAGACGGCACGACTGGTCATACTTATGATGATGTGATTCAAGAGTATGATAAGCCGCTACCTAAATGGTGGTTAGCTATTTTCTTTGGTTCTATCATTTGGGCCATCGGTTATTGGGTGTTCTTCCCTGCCCTATTCCCGCATGCCTTTAACGGTATTGCTACTGTTGAAGTTGATGGTAAAACTGTCCCTTGGAGCTCAAAAAATGAGCTTTATAGTGATCTTGAGCGTAACAATCAAACGTTTACAGATAACTTCCAAAACAACTTTTTGCCTAATCCAACAGCTAACCAGAAGCTAGCTACTTTAGCTTCTATGCAGTCTGAGCTTCGTGGTACTGAAGATGCGCCTAGACAATTACAAGAGGACATCAACACTCAGATTACTGAACTTGCACCTTATGTAAAAGAGCTTGCCGGTAATACTAAAGCATTGATGGCAGGTGAACGTTTATTCCTACAGAACTGTGCTTTATGCCATGGTTCTAACGCGAAAGGCGCACCTGGCTACCCTAACCTAACCGATAATGATTGGTTACATGGTGGCAAGCCTGAGAATATCTTGTTGACACTACATAATGGTCGTCATGTTGGCCTAGATCCAACACAGCCATTACCGATGCCTGCACAGCGTAATGATATTGGTGAAGACGGCGTTCGCGCTGCAGCTGAATATGTCTTATCAATATCTGGCAACCAGAACGATTATGACCTAGATCAAACTAAAGTAGCTCAAGGTAAGGCTATCTTTAATCAAAAATGTGTTATTTGTCATGGTGAAGATGCTAAAGGCACAATCTCTGCCGGCGCACCTAACTTAACTGATAACATCTGGTTATATGGTGGTGACCGTGAAACGATTCGTGAAACGATTCGTCATGGCCGCGGTGGGGTTATGCCTGAGTGGGAATCTAAGCTAGGTAATGAGCGTATTATGCTTCTTGCCGCTTACGTTTACTCACTGTCTAACAATGTAAATGCTAGCGCACCAACACAAGCTACTGCATCTGCTGAATAGTTTGTTGTAGTGCACTATCTAGAGATTAATAAAGGGGGCTGTTCATACAGCCCCCTTTATCTATTTTAGACAATCGTCCTATTTTAAAACCGAGGATCATCGCAATATATTTATATGTCTTCTCCAGATTATAGTAGCTATGAGCACTAATAAATCAAAATTGATACTAAACATGCATTTTATATAAATTTTAAATCGGTAAAACTTATACCCTAATCATTTAAATAATCTAAGTTTGATAAAGCTGTTATAAGTTTTGCGTGTTTTATCCTGCTTAATTACTCATGATTGACTCTCTCAGTACGCTATTGTTCTCCTGTCAAAGACGATTCAATGTTAAAATATAGATAACGATATGGGCAGCTAATCCCCTACCCGTACTGCTTTTGCCAGCATAATGATTCTAACTATTAGAGGTACATTTATGTCAGCCCCATCCTCCAATCAAATTCCAGTTCACGAGTTAGATGCGACAAAAAAACGCATCCATCCTCGCTTTACGGATGGCTTCTATCAGCGCATACGCCTAATTAGTATGTATGTGTTATTGGCCGCTTTTTTAATTCTGCCTTGGCTTAAATATGATGGAAGGCAGGCAATATGGTTTGATGTACCCAGTCAACATTATTATATTTTTGGTTTAACTTTATTCCCGCAAGATTTCTTCTTTGTGGCAGCCTTCTTTATGATCGCAGCTTTTACCTTATTTATGGTGACGGTTTACGCTGGCCGCGTTTGGTGTGGATATGCCTGCCCACAAACCATTTGGACCCATCTATTTCAGCACGTAGAGAAGTGGGTTATTGGCGATCGCAACAAGCGTATTAAGTTTGATAAACAGCCTATGTCGGCAAGTAAAGCGAGTAAAAAAGCGGTTATTTATGTCATTTGGGCATTGATGTCACTGTTTACCGCGACAACGTTCGTCAGCTACGTGGCAGGTACTGGTCTCATGTATAGCAGCTGGCAGAGTTTGGGCGGTATTCCGTTCCCAGATTGGCCAACGTGGGTTTGGGTATCTATGTTTATCTTTACCTTTGCCACTTATGCTAACGCCGCTTATATGCGCGAATTTATGTGTGTTTATATCTGTCCATATGGCCGCTTCCAAAGTGTGATGTTTGATAAAGATACGCTAATTGTGTCTTACGACTATAACCGTGGTGAGCCTCGTGGTCCTCGCAAAAAAGGCACTCATCCCGAAGATTTAGGCGATTGTATTGACTGTACCATGTGTGTGCAAGTCTGCCCTACCGGTATCGATATTCGTGATGGCTTACAAGTTGAGTGTATCCAGTGTGCCGCTTGCCTCGATGCCTGTAACGAGGTTATGGATAAAGTCGGTTATCCACGTGGCCTAATTCGTTATACGACAGAACGTCAATTGGTTGAGAATGAACCGAGCCGTTACTTACGCCCAAGACTATTTGCTTATTTACTGTTATTATCGGTGCTGATAGCTGTCGTCGGTTACGCATTAATTGACCGCGTGCCATTACAGATGGATATTCGCCGCGACCGCAATCAGTTATCGTCATTAAACTCTGAAGGTCTGATTGAAAATAGCTACATTGTTAAAATTACCAACAAGACTCAGCAGCCGCATGACTATACGCTGTCATTAACAGAGCAAGAGGGTTTGAGCTTACGTACCCGCTTTGATAGCTTACCGCTTAATGCCGGTGAGAGTTATGACATGCCTGTAAGTGTCGTTGGTGATCCAAAGGTTATTGATGTTGGCGAGATGCCGATTGAGTTTAACGTTGAAAGTAAAGACGGTAAATACCATGTGACCAAGCAAAACGTCTTTACCACTCAAGGGCGCGATTAGACTCTATTAGATTAATGACACAAGGCGTACATAAATCGTATGGTCTTGATCATTGGCAACATCTGGGTTGTACTATCACATTCTTTAAGGTTTTGAAATGAATAAGCACTCACCAACAGGCAAATTTGGGCATCAAGATACGCAGCCTTGGTATAAGAACTATATGGTTGTAATTTTTGTGATTGGCTTACCGCTATTTGTGGTAGTTGCCTGTTTGTGGTTTGTTTATTATTCAGTTCAAATCAAAGATACTGTCGTGCGTGATGACTGGTATATGGATGGTAAAACACTATACCAAGATGTTTCACGTGATAAATTGGCGCATGATTTGGATTTAACAGGTGAGATGCTGTTTGCAAAAGACGGCGCCGTAACCTTTACTCTGAACTACCCTGCTGATAGCTTAGAGTCAGGGCAGCTTCATGATGGAACGCCAATTTATTATCCTGATCAATTGACGCTTTCTATCTCTCATGCGACAGACATTGATAAAGACCGTGATGCGATATTAAAGCATACCGATGATAATCACTATACTACTAAGGTTCAGATTGATGAGTTAGAATCCAAGTATTATGTTCAAGTCAGTAATGAGGGCAAACTCAACTGGCGTTTAAGAGAAGTGGGTAAATTACCTCAAGACAGAATCACATTTGAGCCCCTACACTCCTTTGATGAACCTCAGTGAATAAAAAAAGAAGAGCCTAGGCTCTTCTTTTTTTTCAAAATTTAATTCAAGTTCAACCAAATAAGTGATAAGAACTAAGTTTCACTGTTAATCGATAATTGGATTGATCGTCGGAATCTTCTTAGTCTTAGCCGCTTTCTCGAATGGCTGTATTTCTGGTTGAGTCGGCAGGCCAATATTAGCAAGCTCACTCGCTACACCTACTTGAATATTATGACCTTCAAAGGCTCGTTCACTGTCATCACGGTCTAGATGTAAACTCTCAAAATCAAACAGCTCTCTGTCTGCTAATTGTGACGGCGCTACATTTTGTATCGCTTTAAAAATAGATGCCAATCGCTGAGGATGCGCATTATCCCATTCACGCAGCATATCTTCTACCATTGCACGTTGTAGATTTTCCTGACTGCCACACAAGTTACACGGAATAATCGGGAATTCCTTATAACGTGCATACTTGATAATATCTTTTTCTTCCACATAGGCTAACGGTCTAATCAAAATATTTTGCTTATCATCACTAAGTAGCTTAGGCGGCATGGATTTGAGCGACCCGCCATGGAATAAGTTTAGGAAGAATGTCGCCAACATATCATCACGGTGATGGCCTAATGCAATTTTAGTCGCGCCAATCTGCTTGGCAAAACCATATAGTGAACCACGACGTAAGCGAGAACATGCTGAGCAATAGGTTTTGCCCTCCGGTACTACGCTTTTTACCACGCTATAAGTATCTTTTTCTAAGATATAATGTGGTATGCCTTGCTGCTGTAGATAGTTGGGCAGCACTTCTTCAGGATAACCCGGCTGCTTTTGATCCAAGTTAACGGCCACCACATCGAACTTAATTGGCGCAATACGCTTTAAAAAAAGCAGAATATCAAGCAAGGTATAACTGTCTTTACCACCAGACACACATACCATCACCACATCGCCATCTTCAATCATATTAAAGTCTTTGATGGCGTGAGATACCTGTTTACGCAGCTTCTTTTGCAGCTTTTTAAAGCGGGCTGATTTTGTGCCTTTGTGGTCTATCGCTTGCTCTAGTCCATCAGAACCATTGTCATGACTGTCTAACAATATATCGTCATGAGACTCTATAGCGCTATTAGTCATTTCAGCAGGATTAAAGGTTTGCGGTTGTGAGAAATTGGTTTGCATAATATCGCTATCACCTATCTGTATTTAGAGTGCGATTATATCAAATTAGGTATTTATTCGCTTGATTGAGTAATTGGGTAAAGGTTATAAACATAAAAAAACGTCCTCGAGAGGACGTTTTAGTTGTTTTAGCTAATTATTAGTAATAACTTTAAATTATGTTGATACCTTGCTCGATATAAACCGTTTCAACACCATTTGAATACACATCATACACATGAACAGTATTCGATGGATCTGAATATGTTTGTCCAGACTGTGACGCAGATTTAGCTAAATTAGGATCTATATCAATCGTATTACCCGTCCCAGTTTGGTTTATATAGATTGTTGATGGTGTATTACTGCTATTTGTAATATCTGCAACATCTAAATCATAACTGCCTCCAGCACCCAAAAGATCAACAATCTCTATATTGTTAATAGCGATATCATTAGCGCCTCCTGTATTTCCACCAGTCAGATTTAGTATATCTAAACCTTCTCCACCGTCAATCAGTGATCCAGCACCATCGTTGAAGTGATCAAGATAGATGATATCGTTGCCAGCACCTAGATTAATGGTAGAATTACCTGCTAATTCTCCAGATACCGTTACGGTGTCATTTCCTTCACCAGTGGTTACAGTAGCGCCACCCTCGACATTTCTAACGGTTAAACTATCATTGCCAGCTTCTAAATTTACGTTTGTAGTACTACCATTAATATCTACTTCTATAATAACTTTATCGTCCCCGTCACCCATGTTAACTTTGGCTCCAGTTTGGATATTACTTGATACTTTTAGGATATCATCTCCTTCTCCCATAGTGACTGTAGCGCCATTTTCGATGTTTCTAACGTTTAATTCATCATCGCCAGCTTCTAAATTAACGCTAGTTGTACTACCATTAATATCTTCACCAATCGAGACTCTATCATTACCAGCACCAGTATTTAATATTGCAACCTTACCTGATTGATTTGTATTATCAAAGTCGTCAGTAATATCGACGACATCCTCGCCACTACCCATATTAATCGTAGTACCAGAAGCAGTGTAGAAATTATTAATACCGCCTGATGTCAGAATGATAGAGTTATTACCATCACCAAGGTTATATACACCCGATATATCACACTCGTTTTCGTTAATGGGAGAGTCTACCAAAATAGTATCATCACCAGATCCAGTCGTTACAGTGACGTTGTCGAAGTCATCGCCAGAGAAAATGTAGTTATCACCACCACCTAATAACAGAGAGCTGTATTTTAAATCTGAATCAGTGAATTTCATATCAAAGACATCATCCCCATCACCAGCGATAACCTTGATATATTCAAAATTACCCTTAGCGGTCTTAGTTACTGTATTATTACCATCTCCTAAATCGATAACCGTTGGGTCAGTAGTTGAACCGTTAAGGGTTTCAGCAGCAACAATATCATTGCCTGTGCCCATTTGAATTGAGACGCCAGGATTAATATTACCTGTCAGGTTTAACACATCGTCACCTGCACCAGTATCGACTAAGAAACGCCCATTATTACCGCCATATCTACTTATATCACTGTCAATGAAGATAATATCAGAATCTGAAGTAAAGTTAGTTTTATACGTCGTTATATTGCCATTAACTATTGTATTGTTTACGGGGTCAGTAAAGGCATTTGAACCACCTTTTGGTAAGTCTTCAGCATTAAATTTATTTACCCCAGAATTCGGATCTTTATAATCAAAATAGTAGAAGCTGATATCCGCAGAAGGTATGTTACCTGCCTTATCTACAAACCCTATCGCTAAGGGATCATCTGTAGCACCGCTAATCGGTTGTTTCGGGTTGACATTGTTTACATTATCAATGTCGTTTCTAGCATTAAAGGCATCTCGCTGAGAAGAACTTAATTGTAACGTCCACACAGTATCAGCAGTAACCGCTTTAGAGACTCTTTCATTGCCTTGACCAACGTATACAGTACCGTCTTCTAAAGATATCCCAGTTAGAACACCAGTACTCGAGTTATAGCCTGTAATGATTGGGGTTTGGGCTACAGTGTCTAACTCAAACTCTGTAATTTCAGAAGTTATTAAGTTAGGGTTTGTAATAACTGGATCATTGACTAATACAGCTTCATAACGGTAGTTTCTATCGATACCTCCATCTGCTAGAACATCTTCAAAGGTATAGATAGTGGGATCAGAACTGTTTACTATCAAACCTGAAGTTGAACTGGCTATTACTCCTTCTTCTACCCATTCACCATCACCCCTTTGATAAGAGCGAACAAGATTAAGCACTTGGAAGTCTGAAGCTATATTTTTGTCAAGATTAATAGTTATGGTAGGGGTATTATCATTGGTTAAGCCTTCTAGTAAAGATGTACCAACTACACCTGACTCAGTTTCAGAGACCACACCTATGTAATTACCTGTAACTCCATCAATAACAGTTGCACTACCTTCAGGATTAGTATTTGCATCTAGCTCTTCTGCAACACCATCACCGTCGGTATCTACTAAATCTGTCAAATCATCGGTAACAGTAATCTTAGTCACTTGAGCAGGGTCTAATAATTGAATAGGTAGTGAACCTGTTCCTGCAGTTTCATTACCTGCAGTATCAACTGTTTTCACAGTGAAAGTAGCTTTAGTTTCAGAAATAGGAACATTATCTAGTGTCCACGTATTATCCGCAGCTACTGCAGCTGTTCCTTGAACGACCGTAGTGTCTACACCATTTACAGTCGTTGTTTTATAAACTACAACTGATTCTCCAGCTTTTAACGATTCTGATAAAGTTCCATTTAGAGTAACAGAGCTATCATCTGTCACCTCAGCGGTGCTTGTGTCACTGGTAACATCACCTTGGTCATCCACGTAGGAGACAATAGTCGCTTTCGCTTCAGGTTCTGTGATATCAATTATCACATCTTGATTGTCCGTCGCGCCTACGTTACCAGCGGTATCAACAATTCGTGCTTTAACGTTGGTGGTGCCTTCATCTAATGTTATAGCTGTATTATCATATGACCAACTGGTACCATTCGTCGTTGCATCGACCCAGGTTGTTCCATTATCCAGACTAATTTGTACTTTCTCATCATCTCCTAAAGGATTCGCTAAAGTACCATTAAACTCTAAAGTTTGGTCTTTGGTAATGAAGTCAGTTGTACTGCTACCTGTGTCAGTGGTGATTCCAGTGATTTCAATATTATTCGTTGCTGGAGGTGTGGTGTCAATTTTACCGTCTTGACTATCAGTAGCCCCTACATTACCTGCGGTGTCTACTATTCGAGCATATACCGTGTAATCGCCAGGCGGCAAAGTTTCAGCTGTATTATCAAATGACCAAGTTGTTGTACCTGCTGTATATTCAGCATTATCCCAGTTAATCCCATCTAGGCTGACTTGAACTTTCTCATCAGCTGCTAGTGCTTTGTTTAAGCTACCTTTTAAGATTAACTCTTGGTCCTTAGTAATGTAGTCAGAATCTGAGCTACCAGTATCTTCGGTAATACTGTCTATACTAATAGTATTGGTTTCAGGATCTGTCGTATCAACCTTAACAACCTGGGTATCAACTGCTCCCACATTACCGGCTATATCCACAATGCGCGTTTGAACGTTATAGGTTCCCTCTGCTAGAGTTTCACCTTTATTATCATAGCTCCAGGTTGTTCCTGTGGTCGTGGCATCTAGCCATGTTCCATTTATGTTAATTTGAACTTTCTCATTACCTGTTAGTGCATTAGCTAAGGTACCACTAAACTCTAGCGTTTGGTCATTGGTTATAAAGTCACTAGCTGTACCTGTATCCTCAGTGATACTGGTAATATCAATGGTATTAGTTGCTGGAGCTGTAGTATCTAAATTAATTACATAGTCTGATGAGAACTGGCCTGGATTACCTGAACTATCTTCTACACGGGCTGTATAAGTATAATTCTCACCATCTTGTAAATTTTTATCTTCAAAGCTCCAATTTTGATTAGTAACTTTGGCAACACCAACCCTAACTTCATCACGGTAAACTGCCACTACTTCACCAACATCTAAAGTTTCACTGATTGTACCTTGTATTTCAGGTGTTATATCATTAGTGAAACCTCCATTTGCTACATTTCCTACAACTGGGATTACATTATCAATTACTGTTGTGATCTCAATAGTCTGAGTTGGTACGGTTGTGTCTACGCTAATACTATAAGATGGTGAGGTAACACTTTGATTGCCACCAGCGGTATCAATACGTGCAGTGTACTCATAAGTATTCCCATTCTCTAAACCAGTATCGTTATAGGTCCAAGTAGTACCGTCTACTGTGGCATTACCAATCACTTCACCATCACGTAACACAACAACTTTCTCAGATCCTGTCAAAGCAGTTGAGATAGAGCCTGTGATCTGTGGCGTGGTATCGTTTGTATCCTCTCCATTGGCCACT
>NZ_JBXYJF010000007.1:0-101348 GCF_057396245.1 Psychrobacter sp. CX16 | reverse complement strand
GAACAACATTAGACCGTCTATGACAGATGGCTATGACTGTTATCAAAATGCTTTAGCTGAACGCGTTAATGGCATTTTAAAGGATGAGTTTTTAATTCATCAGTGTAATACGTTAGATGAGCTAAGAGTGCTCGTTGATGAGTCGGTTTATATTTATAATCATATGAGACCGCATTTGAGTTTGAATATGAGAACGCCTTTCGAGTTTCATCAAAGTTATGGGTGTTCTGCATAGAAAAAACCAGATACACGGGGTATCTGGCTTGTTTTAAATCATCAACCTATTTTAGGACGAGACATTCGTTTAAAGCAATGAAGATAGAGCGACTTATGGAAGTAAGTGCTCTACTGCATCACGCTCTTCGCTAAGCTCTTGCTCAGTGGCTTTCATTTTCTCTTGTGAGAAGTCAGAAGAGGTGTCTAGACCTTCAACAATTTTCCAATCACCATTGTTGCAAGTACATGGGAAAGAATAGATTAGGCCTTTAGCGATACCATATTCGCCTTGTGAATAAACACCCATAGATACCCAATCGTTCTCATCAGTACCTAGAGCCCAAGTACGCATGTGTGCGATAGCAGCGTTTGCAGCAGAAGCGGCTGATGATGCACCGCGCGCTTCAATGATAGCTGCGCCGCGTTTTTGTACGCTTGGGATATACGTTTTTTCGTACCAGTCACGGTCTACTTGATCTAGAGCAGGTTTACCATTAACCGTACACTCAGTTAAATCTGGATACTGAGTTGATGAGTGGTTACCCCAAATGATCATTTTTTTGATGTCATTTACTGTGCTGTTGGTCTCTTCAGCAAGCTGAGCCATACCACGGTTGTGGTCTAGACGCGTCATAGCTGTGAAGTTACGTGGGTCTAGATCTGGTGCGTTACGCTGAGCGATTAGCGCGTTGGTGTTAGCTGGGTTACCCACAACCAATACTTTAACATCACGGCTAGCCACTTCGTTTAGTGCTTTACCTTGAGCTGAGAAGATAGTTGCGTTCGCTTCAAGTAGGTCTTTACGCTCCATACCTGGGCCACGAGGACGTGCACCAACTAATAGTGCATAGTCTGCATCTTTGAATGCAACATTTGCATCGTCAGTTTGAACAACACCTGCTAATAATGGGAACGCACAATCTTCAAGCTCCATCACAACGCCTTTTAGTGCGTCAAGTGCTGGTGTGATTTCTAAAAGCTGTAGAATAACTGGCTGATCTTTACCTAGCATCTCGCCTGAAGCAATACGGAAAAGCATAGCATAGCTAATATTACCAGCAGCACCAGTAACGGCAACGCGAACAGGTTGTTTCATGTAATTCTCCTAGTGATTTTTAGTGAGGTTGTTTGACAAAACAGTTATGACAAAGATGTCATAAATAGGCAGCTATTAGTAGCAGTGCGCGATTTTAAAGTTATAAACGATTATTAAAATATATATACCGCGGCACTACCTTAACACCAGAGTGTCAGCAAGTTATGCGACTTGGTGACGAGTCTACTATAAGTAACGCTACAAACAGCAAACTATCAAGAAGAATCATAAAGGCGCTGACAATGCCTAATTTGGAAATAATCATTCGCTTATTGGATTAGCAACGTATTGATTAATAATACCAAAGCAGTCGCTAAGCCCATATTATTTGAGCGTTAATTCTTAGTATTTTGCTAAGATTTCATTGCGCTAAAAGTGTAGCACCTTTCAAAATTTTGCTCAAACCTATTTATTGTACCAAGCACCGCTCTAAAGCGAGGGATGATTGCTAACATTGGTACCTGTTAGAAATCATCCCTCGTGCTTTATTGCCGTAAAACAGGTTTAGTATTCTGCCGGAATCGTACCCATACGCTGTGATAGCGGGGTTGTCGCACCCAGCAAACTGCTATAGATGGTGGCGTTCTCCATCACTCGCTTAACATAGTTTCGTGTTTCAGGATAGGCAATAGTTTCAACATACTGGTCTGCAGCAAGCGAGCCATATACCGGCTGCCAACGCTTGGCTTTGTTCGGCCCTGCATTATAACCGGCAGTTGCCAATACAGGCTGATAATTCAGCTTACCCATGATATCACTCATGTACCACGTACCGTATCGAATGTTGGTATCGCCGCTGTTTGCACGGCTAGCACTATAAGATTCACCTAAATTACGTGCAATATACTTGGCAGTTGCTGGCATGATTTGCATCAAGCCACTTGCACCCACGCCCGATTGTGCACTGCTCACAAAGCGGCTTTCTTGACGCATAATGCCGTATGCCCAAGCAGGGTCAATACCGACATTGCGACTATAACGCACCACAGAGTCTTGATACGGCATTGGGTGCGATAAACCATAGCTGTTAACGCTATCAGTATTATCAATGGCGTAAATCGAGCGGTCTAGCCAGCCAATATCGTGCGCATATTTAGCCGCTGCTAAAATCTTACTGGTGTCATTGGCATCACGCGCCACTTTTACCGCCCAGTTCCACTCACGGTTGGCATAACTACGGCTTGAATTGTTGTTATATAAAGCAAAAGCGCGCGCAAAATGTGGATCATTAAGCATGCGATTGGTATCACTGCTTGATACGTTAGGAATACCGTTACCACCGGCGCGGCGTGCGTTAAAGCGTTGCCCTACTTTGTCTTGAGCTAAGAAACCATAGTAATTATTGTGGCTAGCCAAACGCTGATAGATTTGTGTTGCTAAGCCTTTTTTACTGCGGTCACTTGAGCCTTCATAAGCACGAGCCAACCAATATTGCCAAATATCTTCTTTTTGAGTGGCATTGTCCATGCTACCGATGGCATTAATCACATCATCCCACTGGCTAAAGCGGATGGCGGCCATCGCGTAATCTTCTGCTTCCTCATAGTTGAATCTTTCGCCTAAACTCTTACGGAACCAAGTTACTGCTTCTTCGTTAAAGCCATCATCGGTGTTAAAGTTCATACGCTTTACGCCAATAATACGGTAGGCATGACGACGCGTCTCTTCGCTAAGCAATGGCTGACCGCGCATGCTGTCTTGATTGACATCAAAATCAATCTGCATCGCCGCTTCACGATACGATTTATCCGCAATACGGCCAATGGCATATAGATACAAATATTGATTCTTCTGACTAAAACCCTGATTCTTCATGCGGCTAATAAATGCCGTTGGATTTAGCTGAATCTCACTTAATTCACTATAACTAATGGGTATACCAAGTGACTGCGCAAGCGCCATAATATCGCCAGTCCGGCCAATACGTAGCATGCGGAATAGACGCTCTTTACGGTCAGTATTGCTAATCATAGGGTTGCTAATCATTTCAGTACCCAGCTGAGTACACAGCGCAGGCTGCTTTTTGGTGGTTAGCCAAACTTCGGTCTTTAATGACATCGCACGCATTGCATCGCCGCCATTATTAAAGCCAAGCGCCACCGCACAGCGCTCACTGTCATCTGCATTGATAATGTAATTAGCCACTTGACGCACAGCAGCATAATCACCAGCTTTGGCCTTGGTTTCAGCATAATCGGCAGCTAACTTCTCTGCCATTACCGAACCACGATATTTACTTGCAAACTCTGTCACCACACTGGGGTGCAAAGTAGAAATATCATTATCTAAACGCCAATAGGCAGGATACATAGCAAATAGACCGCCATTCATCATCTGCTCATACTGATACAGCGCACCTGAATCGTTACGCTGACCGGCAGAGAGCGCCTCATTAAAGTAGTTAATACTGGTGTCATTGGCATAATTGGTGGCTGAGTCTTGAAAGCTTAACTGTGCGCAGGCAATCTGCGACATGCCTAGCATCCCCATTAAACAGAGGGCAAGCGAAGCCTTAGAGTTCGTTAAGGCTTGAGCATTAAAACGAGTCATAGAAGAGGTCTTGAGCATAAAAACGGTCTTATTGTTAAAGTGAATCTAAAGGGATAATCGAATTAGGGTAACGTCATTAAAGATAAACTGACAAAATAATGCCTGAAAATTAATTAAAGTTAGCGTACTGATTATAGGCAACAATAGCCACCACACCAAAATGCTTTATGTAAGCCGATGTTGCAGATAGCCCTATAAGCGGATAAAACAGCAATAAATCAGACAGTATGAGCGTTAAACACATGAACTGCTTAACAATAATAAGTCACAATAATGCATACGCCATTTTCACTCAACCCTATAAGGCTTATGATATAATAACGCTCTTTTATTTTAGTCAACATAGTCAGCGACTGTTTAAATGGTCATTACTACAAAGCTTATAGTGAACATAAATAAGTCGTAACTGCCTGTACAAAGTCCGTTAAATTAGCTATCGCTTGATTGTGATGGCGTTATTTAGCCCTATCTATCGATAAAATAGCCAAATTCGACGTTTAGTCTATTAGCCATTGGCAACCCTTTAAATCAACACAACCTTGGACTGCTTAATATGAGTGCTACTTTATTTGACCCCAAATCTATCCGTAACACAGATGCAGAGACCAACCCTCTAGCATCGTCTGTGGACAGCGCCAGTCAAGAACAGCCCACTACTGAGCGCCCAAAAAAGAAAGTGTATATCGCAACCCAAGGTTGTCAGATGAATGTGTATGATTCTGAAAAAATGGGTAATGTGCTTGGTGATTCACACGATATGATTGTGACCGATAACATCGATGAAGCCGATGTGTTACTGATGAATACCTGCTCTATTCGTGAAAAAGCACAAGAAAAAGTATTTTCAGAATTAGGCCGTTGGCGTAAGCTCAAAGAAAAAAATCCAGAGCTAGTGATTGGTGTGGGCGGCTGCGTGGCATCACAAGAAGGCGACAACATTCAAAAGCGTGCGCCTTATGTTGATATGGTATTTGGTCCACAAACCTTACATCGTTTGCCAGAGCTATATGATCAATCCACCAGTCAGAAAAACGTCAAACCAAAAGACCGTATCGGTACGGTCGATGTGTCTTTCCCAAGTATTGAGAAGTTTGACTTCTTGCCTGAGCCAAAAGTAGAAGGCTACCGCGCGTTTGTCTCTATTATGGAAGGCTGCTCAAAATACTGCTCATTCTGCGTGGTACCTTACACGCGCGGAGAAGAGTTATCACGTCCGCTAGATGATGTACTAGCCGAAATTGATAGCTTGGCTGAGCAAGGTGTGCGCGAAATCACCCTACTTGGTCAAAACGTAAACGGTTACCGCGGTGAGAAAGACGATGGCAGTATCTGCCGCTTCGCTGAACTATTACATTATGTGGCACACGTCGATGGCATTGAGCGTATTCGCTATACCACCAGTCATCCACTAGAATTCACTGATGACATTATTGAAGCCTATGCCAAATTACCGCAGCTGGTATCACACTTACATCTTCCGGTACAAAGTGGCTCAAACAAAATCTTAGCGGCAATGAAGCGTAACCACACCATTGATGTCTATATCAATCAGATTAATAAATTGATGGCAGTGCGCCCTGATATGCATCTATCAAGTGACTTTATTATCGGCTTCCCAGGCGAGACCGAAGCGGACTTCTTAGAGACGCTAAATCTAGCCAAAGCATTAGACTTTGACCACTCGTATAGCTTCATTTACTCAAAACGTCCGGGTACGCCTGCCGCTGAATTACCAGATGATGTGAGCTTAGCGACAAAAAAAGAGCGTTTGACTATCTTCCAAAAAGTGATTCGTGACTCGACGCTTAAGAAAACCGAAGAAATGGTAGGTAAAACGCTGCGTGTGATGGTGGAGGAGATTGCTGATCGCTATCCAGACCAACTATTAGGTACGGCAGACAATACCCGCTCTGTGTTATTTAAAGCCACCGAGCAACAAAAGTCAGACTTAATGGGTAAATTTGTGACCGTAAAAATCACCGACTTTGTGAGCCCGCATATGGTGCGTGGTGAATTGGTCGAGGTTTTAGATTAATTTGACCTATTTAAATCTATTACCGTAATTTAAGTGTTTTTACTCTAGACAACAAAAAGCGCCCAATGACTCATCATTGGGCGCTTTTTGTTGTTTGCTCGTTGTTGTTTACTCGTTTATAAAGCTTGACCGACTTTGCTTAACTATTCGCTAAACATTGGTATGGCAACTTCCCACAATAAAGCAGCAGCGATAAACACAAACAACACACCACATATGCGGTTTAGCCATAACAATCTAGAGCCACTGCCTAGCCAGCCTGATAACTTCGTACCACCTAGGGTATAGACAAACTGCCAAGTGGTTTCACTGACAAAAAACCCAATCGTTAAAATTACGTATTGTGGCCACAGCGGTGCATCAAAGTTAATAAACTTAGGGAAAAAGGCGGCAAAGAACAGTATTGCTTTTGGATTGGATAAAGACACCCATACACCGCGGCGAAAACGCTGCCCTACACTCTTAACACGATTCATTTCAGATGCATTATTGCCTTTAGAGAAAGACACATTATCATCGGCATGTCGCCATGCTTGAATACCTAAATAAACTAAATACAGCGCGCCCACTACTTTTAATAAGGTGAGTAACCAAGGCAGTCTGCGGCTAATAATATCAATGCCCAGTAGCGCAGAGACCAATAAGATAAATAGTCCAGCACTTAACCCTGCTAGCACCCATACGCTCCGGCGTACCCCATGATTGATACCAGACTGAAAGGCCAATAGCATGTTTGGCCCGGGTGTTGCAGAGATTAAAAAGACGCTAAAAAAGAACACTAAAAATAGGGATAAGCTCATGCCACTTGGCCTTAATAAAAGACTAAATCAGAAAAAAAAGATATCCATATAATCGGTATCAATAAAAAGGAGACAGTCGTCTGTCTCCTAGCTATTCTGACTAAACCACTTAGGCTTGTAATGAGCTTAGCAGTTTATCTAAGAAAGCATCACACTGTGCCAATTGCTCAAGCTCAACAAATTCATTGGCTTTATGTGCCTGCTCAATACTACCTGGGCCACAAATAACGGTCGGAATACCGGCATTGGTAAACTGGCCGCCTTCGGTAGCATAAGCAACCTTGTGACGCGCAGAAGAACCGACCAATCCAGCAATGAGCTCTTGCAGTGCAGCACTGTCACTATCGGTCATGGCCGGCACGCTTTCTAACTGCTCAATCTCGATACCCGTATCGCTATCTACCTGATGCATTTGCTTATTAAGCGCATCAATCTTTTGCTTAATTGCCGGCAGGATATCCTGCGTACCCATCATCGGCAAATTACGATAATCAAAAGTAAATTCGCATAAATTAGGCACAATATTGGTCGCAGTACCCCCTTGTATCGTACCAATAGACATGGTCGAGAATGGCACATCGAACTCATTATCTTGCTGACCCGATGCTGCTAATTCACTGGCTAACTCATCAATAAAGCCAATGAGTCTCGCGGCATAACTAATGGCATTCACCCCTTGCAGCGTCAATGACGAATGGGCAGATTTGCCATGTACAGTGCAGCGAAATACCGAAATACCTTTATGAGCAATCACCATTTTCATAGAAGACGGCTCACCAACGATACAATAATCAGGGCGAATACCGCGCTGCTCTAACTCCGCTAACATTAGCGGCGCACCCAAGCAGCCCACCTCTTCATCAAAAGATAAAGCAATGTGCAGTGGCTTATTAAGCTTGCCCTGCTTAGATAATTCGACAGCTTTGGGCAGCAGACTTAGCGCGCAAGCAATAAAGCCTTTCATATCACATGCGCCGCGACCATATAATTTATCGCCGCGTACTTCAGCATCAAAAGGGTCAGAATCCCACTCTTGTCCGTCCACTGGCACCACATCGGTATGACCTGACAACACAATACCGCCACTCATAACCAAAGACTGATTATTTGACTCATTATCCGCAGCATCACTACCTGCCGGCACGGTCACAAACAAATTGGCCTTACTTTTATCACCACTGAAGGTTAATACCGGCTCTAATCCCAACTGCTGACAATAAGCCTGCACGTCATTGATAAGCGCTAAATTAGAGTGACGGCTCACCGTATCAAAGCTGATCAACCGAGTTAACCAATCAACACTTTGCATGGGATAATCTCTGTCCGTATCTGGCTTGTTACTTTGATTATGTGTGGTCATAAGACCTCCTTATTTTTGCGCTGCAAAGACAGTTGATGTAGAACTTTGACCTCGTCATCTAATCCTGCGACTGGACCTTCGACCTCGATATCGGGCGCTACTTCCTGAATGCTTAGGCTATTAATAGGCGACTTCGACTTGACTCCGAATTCTTGTAGCCACTCACCCAATTGCTTAGATGAGCTGACATAGACAATGCGGCCCAATCCTGCCCAAGCATGCGCAGCAGAACACATTGCACAGTGCTCACCTGAGGTATAGACCACTGCCTTTGCACGTGCCTTAGCGCTCATGTTTTGAGCAGCCCAGCGCGCTAGAGCAATCTCAGGATGATACGTCGCCTCAACCGTATTGATTCGGTTGCGATCCTCAGCGAGCACCTCACCATGTTCATCAACCAAGACACTGCCAAAAGGCTCATCGCCGGCAACGACTGCTTCGGCTGCTAATTCCACGCAGCGCTGTAAGTGAATCATATCGTTATCAGTAATCATAGTATCTCCTTTTAACGTGTATCGGTTAACCTTAGCTGACGGCTCTATAAATCAGTCCTCAATTAAGAAGGGTTGTCTTGATTCATAATATCAATGACCGGAGGTATCGGCTTTGGTTTTAAACCAGCTTCTTCAAGCTCTGCTGCTGTTTTCGCTGTTGGAGACAGACCAGCAATCAAAGGCAAGTCCATCATTTTCTTACGCTTACGGGTCGCCAGACTCACCGGCACCATGCGCACAAATTCATATAAATATAAATAAGACTCCTCACCGCCCTCAAACTCATCATCCGGTGTAATACGAATACTGCCAATTTTTGCCAAATCTGCAAGCATCACATTCTCTTCGGCGGTTAAGCTACAATCAGTCACACCAAAGCCAGTCATAAAGCCATTTGCCCACTGTTTTAGCGCAATCACACGCTCATATAAGTCGTGTTCATCATCAGGCACGAGCGGCGAATATTGATATGCATCGTCTTTGTCTTTTAGCTGAAACGAGGTATCTTCTGCCTCTTCTGTCAGTAGCGTCAACGCTGCCTCATCAGGAATAGAAAAGCTTAGCTCTGACAATAGACGCTCCCACTCCTCTTCTTTGGCGGGTGCATAACACACCGTCATCAAGCCGGTCATTAAGCCATGCAGCTCACTGATGCTCACATCCGTCCAATTTTCAAACACGTTTGACCACTCATTCCAGCCAGAAATATCATCGTTCATAAATAACCTCATTAAAACACTTGTGAAAATCAGATGCTGTTAACCAACATTTATCTTGTAGCACACCGCTTATTTAAGCCAAGTAGCAAAAACATTCATTAACATCCTAATGCTAGATATAATGTGGGCATCTGTGGCATTATTAAAGGTAATATACACATAACCTTTTATTTAAATTAAATCAAACCCGATTAGAAGTGACTCCTCATGACTGAACCGTTAATTGAAAAATTGCAGTACCTAGATGCCACCTTGCATGATATACGCCAGCGTTATGATGTCGTATATAACGAATTAAATGAGCTAAAATTAAACCCTCAAAGCAACACAGAGGAAATAGAACAATTACAGCAGCATCTGGCAGACAGCCAAAACACTCAAAAACAAGCCAGCCAAGCGCAAAGCGAATTAGAAGAAAAACTTAGCCAATTAGATGAGTCTTATCAAAGTCTGGCAGAAGCGCATCATGAATTAAATGACAAATACACTGAGTTATTGAGCAAGTGTGACGCGCTTGAGAAATCCAATCAGCTGCTATTAGAGAAAAACCGTTTGGCCAAAGAGCATACCAAGATTGTTATGAAACGACTGACCATGATTGATCAGGCAGTTGATTAATGGCTCGGCTGCTTAGTCGATTAACCTATTAATCGCTAATACGGTCATTATTGACCTCTAATTACCCTATGAATTTCACCCTTATTTTTATGGTTTAACTGTCGCCACGATAATAATTATTCAAACCCTGTGGCTCATTCGGTTAGGCTGCCAAATACCCAATATTTGAAGAGAGCATTATGTCGAACCCATATCCATCTGAGCAAGAGTACCCTACTGACGATAATATCAATGATTTAGATAATGACGCTGTAGAGACTCATGAGGTAAATCACTCCGAATTAGAAGCTGAGCCATCAAACTTGGTAGAAGTGGATGCGGATAATTCGCTACCGTCAGAAGCCTTTGCTGAAGAAAATTCGTTATCTGACAATCAAGATATGCAGTCTTACGACACCGAGTCAGAAACCGTCTCTGAAGTGATTGATATCGCTCCTGAAAGTGAAACCATCCCTGAAGATGAGTTAACCGTTTCAACACCGATTGATATTACTATTTTAGGTGAACAGTACACGATTAACTGCCCAGTAGGCGAAGAAGACGAGCTAAGTGAAGCGACCGTCTATATTAACGAATTTGTTAACGAGATTCGTGAAGCTGCGCCTCAACTGTCTGCAAAAAACTTACTGGTGCTCTCTTGCCTGAACTTATACGATAAGATGCAAAAAGCAACATCGGCTGCAGCAGTAGATTCAGAAACCCTACAACAAGCCAACCACTTGATTGATCAAATGATAGAAGACATGCAGTTGACCGATGACTAAACCAAAGCTTGCAAAATGCTAAATGGGTTTAACCCGTCCTAGCTTTTGTTATCAGGCTTTACGATAGTAGAATTACCCGCTTTTTGGTTATGAAACTGCGCTTGATGCTCATAGTTACAAAAGAACCAAGTCGTCAACTTTTTGACGGCTTGTTGTTTTTCGAACAGCGCTTCTTTCTGAGCTTCATACTGGCGTTTTGATTGCTTCTTCTGTTGACGTGATAAGCCTTTCACCCCTTTTTGCTCAACCACTTCTGTCGCAATAATATCCGTCTCTAATCTGTCTTTTTCGGCATTAAGGCGTGAAATCTCTGCTTGCTCTGTCTCAGTGACTGCTGAATCGGGCTTCTCTTCGATAACACCACGGTATTGCGCCAGTGGATAACAACAAAAATCACAATCTCTTGGCGTTAGCACATCGCCTTTTTTGGGCATAAACTCTCTAGGCGGCTTAGGGTACATAAACTTGAAGAACCCCCACATAACCACCCAAATAATAGCCAACGTAAATAAAAACGAAAAAAATGCACCCATGATAGTTTCCTAATCTAATGCCTACTTATAATCCCATCGCCTTCATTGAGGCCATCAATTACACATCGGTTAGACATAACAACAAAAATTTGATGTTATACTAAACCTAATTGCGTCTGTTTTCGACTAAAAGTTGAGCAAAGCTGTGGGATTAGAGTATCCCAAACCAAGACGTGACCAATATAACTCTTACCCCGCTTATCTATTTAATCTTTTGTTTGCGTGGTAGTTGGCTTTTTAGCATTGTTTATATTTTATGATATTCTCAAAAATAATGAGATTTAAATTAAATTTTAAATAATTTAGTGCTAAATGACTAAGTATAGGTCCAACAATAAAAAAACTTAATAAGTTGCTTCTATATATTTAGCATTTAGACATTAGACTCCATTTCACATACTAATAGGACCCTACAATGTCTACTGATAATAATCAAAATCAACCCAAAGGACGTATGCTCAAGTTCGCTTTGGCGCAATCGCACTTTATGGTTGGTGATATCTCGGCCAATATTCAAAAAATGCGCCAACAAGCTATTGAAGCGCGTAACAAAGGCGCTGATATTATCGTCTTTCCAGAGCTCGCCTTATTAGGTTATCCTCCTGAAGATTTATTACTGCGCCCAAGCTTGTCTGACCGTGTTAAATCAGCATTAAGCTCTTTAAGTGATATCGACGACATCGTGATGATTATTGGGTATCCGCATGTTGATTATCATGGTACCTTTAACTCTGCAGCCATTATACAAAACGGTCAGCAAAAAGGCTTTTATCATAAGCAGTATCTACCAAACTATGGTGTTTTTGATGAACGTCGCTACTTTGATAAAGGCCGCAATCAGGTGCTGTTTGATTATCAAGGCGTGACTATTGGCCTGCTTATCTGTGAAGATTTATGGCAGAAAGAGCCGTTTAAAGCACTGAAAGATCAAGGCGCTGATTTAGTAGTAGTGATTAACGCCTCTCCCTTTGAAGCAGGCAAACAAGACTCGCGTCAGGCGATGCTAAAAGAGCGTACCGGTGATAATCAGTTGCCTATCGTTTATGTTAACTGTGTTGGCGGTCAAGACGATTTAGTCTTTGATGGCGGCTCAATGGCAGTTCAGGCTAATGGAGATATCGCTCACGAAGCACCGCGCTTCCTTGAGCATATGATGTATGCCACTTTTGATGTAGATCAAGGTCAATTTGATACTCAAGACAAAGCACCGCTTCAGTTAAGCCCAGAGTCTGAGATGTATCAGGCATTGGTGGTTGGCTTACGTGATTATGTCAATCATTCCGGCTTTGAGGGCGTGATTGTTGGCTTATCAGGTGGTATCGATTCAGCGCTGACCCTATGTATCTCAGTCGATGCATTGGGCGCCGATAAAGTATATGCGGTGATGATGCCGTATGAATACACCTCACAAATAAGCTTAGAAGATGCTCAAGCCCAAGCACGCCGCTTGAATGTATCATACACAGTTTGCCCAATTCATGATGCTGTTGATGGCATGCGTCACACCCTAGCACCGCTGTTTAGCAAAGCCAAAGCGGATACTACAGAAGAGAATATCCAAGCCCGTGCCCGCGGTATGGTACTCATGGCATTGTCGAATAAATTCGGTCATCTGGTTATTACCACCGGTAATAAGTCGGAGATGGCAGTGGGTTATTCAACCTTATATGGCGATATGGCTGGCGGCTTCGATGTCTTAAAAGATGTTTACAAAACCGAAGTATATGCTCTAGCCAATTACCGTAACCGCTTAGAGGATACTGACGTTATTCCAGAACGAGTTATCACACGTGCACCATCAGCTGAGCTACGCCCTGATCAAACAGATCAAGACAGCTTACCTGATTACGCTATCTTGGATGCGGTGTTAAAAGATTATATTGACAATGACTTAGGCTATGACGAAATCGTTGCCAAAGGCTTTGATCCAGCCATCGTTCGTCAGACCATTCGCCTAGTCGATAATAGCGAATACAAACGCCGTCAAGCGCCTATCGGTACTAAGATTAGCCATAAAGCGTTTGGCCGTGAACGTCGTTATCCATTGGTCAATGGTTGGACAATTGAAGGTTAATAGATTAATCCAAGATGACTTTTAGAGTCTTAAATATAAAAAAAGAGCCAAAGTGGCTCTTTTTTTATGTTTGTGTTTATGACTTGTCAGCTATTACCTAACTGGCAAGCAATAAGCAACTAGCTGTAATCTCTAGCACCAAAGATGGCACTGCCCACTCGCACCAAGGTTGAGCCTTGCTCAATGGCTTGTTGCAAATACGCACTCATCCCCATACTCAAAGTATCCCAGTGCTCAAGTTCAGGATGGGCTTGCTGCAATTCATCGAATAGTGCTTTAGTGCGCTCAAAAGCGCTGGTGTCCTCTGGTGATGGAATAATCATCAAACCACGTAGATTTAAATTCTCATAACCCTTAACCGTATTAACCAAACTATCAACCTCATCCGGCAGACAACCTGACTTGCTCTCTTCATTATCAATATTAACCTGAATGAGCACATTAAGCTGAGACAGGCCCTCGGGGCGCTGATTGTTTAAGCGCTTAGCAATAATATCGCGCTCAATGGTATGCACCCAATCAAAGGTCTCAGCAATATCTCGGGTCTTATTACGCTGGATATGGCCGATATAATGCCAGACGATGTTGTCTTGCGAGTCATGCCCTTCCTCTTCTAATAGCTGCTTTACCTGCGCAATTTTATCCACTGCTTCTTGCAAATAATTCTCACCAAAGTGGTATTGCCCAGCTTTAGCAAGCGTGGCAACCATCTGCACAGGCTTAGTCTTTGATACCGCTAACAAGGTTACCTCATCTCGACCACGGCCGCTTTGGGTGCAAGCAGCGTCTATCTGTGCATTGACCTCTTGCCATTGTTGTAGAAGATTAGACTCGCTCATGGTATGCCCTCTTTAATAACAATTTATCGCAAAATACAGTGAATTAAATGCTGTTCATACCTTAAATCATACCACTTCCTAAGCCACTTCTCTAATACCGCCTGTAGCGTATGTTTTATCAGCCTACAGCTATTAAAGCAAAGTCCATCTATCTTCTTAAATAAATAAACTCACCATCCGTGCAAAGCGCTTGTTATGATACAGGCAATGAGCCGTTCACTTTATTAAATAACGCAAGGATGCAATGTGCAACCCAGCCCAATAACCCCAACAAATCATAGCGGCGACCAATTGCTGCGCCTTGCTCACAGTCAGCGCGCATCAGACTTGCACCTGTCCTCTGGCATGCCTGCTGTCCTACGTATCGATGGTGACATGATTCAGAGCGATATGCCGCCTTTATCGGCTAGCGAAGTCAAAGAGATTGTCTATGCGCTGATGACAGAGAGGCAAGTATCAGACTTTGAGCGCACGTTAGAAGCAGACTTTGCGTATGATATCCCAAACTTGGCCCGCTTTAGGGTCAATGTCTTTTGTCACAATCGTGGTATGGGTGCCGTTTTTAGAACCATTCCCTCCACCCTATTATCAATGCAAGCACTGGGAATGGGCAATATTTTTAAACAGATATGCCAATTCAAACGTGGTCTGGTATTGGTTACGGGACCAACAGGATGCGGTAAATCAACAACCCTTGCTACCATGATTGACCATATTAATCATACCCGTAAAGAGCATATCCTGACCATTGAAGACCCTATAGAGTTTATACATGAATCCCAGCAAAGCCTTGTTAACCAGCGAGAATTGTTTCGCCATACTGTAAGCTTTGAGTCTGCGTTACGTGCCGCCTTGCGTGAAGACCCTGACGTGATTTTAGTAGGTGAACTGCGTGACCTTGAGACTATTCGTTTTGCGCTGAGCGCCGCAGAGACAGGGCACTTGGTCTTTGCCACCTTACATACCAGTTCAGCAATTAAAACCATTGACCGCATTGTCGATGTGTTTCCAGCGGCAGAAAAGGAGATGATTCGGGCTATGCTATCTGAGTCTTTGCAAGCGGTCATCTCTCAAGTGTTAATTAAAAAGCACAATGACACCGGACGCATTGCTGCGCACGAAATTATGCTCGGGACGCCTGCCATTCGACATCTGATTCGTGAAAACAAACTGGCACAGATGTATTCCTTGATACAAACTGGCGCTCATGCCGGTATGCTGACACTTGATCAGGCGCTACAAGAACTGGTCAATCAAAACCGTATCGATAAGCTTGAGGCTCAAAAAGTTGCCAAACAGCCGACCGCTTTTGCCTAACAGCCCTTATTTCATAAAGCGCAATATTCCATAAAACCTTATGTCATAAACTAAAGAAGCCCACACATTGTAGGCTTCTTTGCTAGATAGTTTTATGAAATAGCGGATTGCTAACGGTTAAAGCAACTCAAAATCAAGTCTTAAGACGCTGCATCTTGACATTCTTCATCATCACAAATACCGTATAGCACCAGTGAATGACCCGATAATTTAAAGCCGTTTTCTGCAGCGACTTTTAACTGCTCTTCTTCAATTTTCTCATTATGAAACTCGACGATTTTGCCACAGATATCGCAAACCAAATGGTCATGATGTTGTTCTTGAGTGATTTCGAACACTGATAGATTATTCTCGAAGTTATGACGTTCGACAATACCGGCCTGCTCAAACTGAGTTAGTACACGGTATACCGTTGCCAGTCCGACATCCTCACCTTGCTCTATTAGCGCCTTATACACCTCTTCTGCACTCATATGATGCATTTCGGCACTTTCTAGAAGCTCTAAAATTTTGACGCGTGGTAAAGTGATTTTTAAGCCTGCTTTACGTAAATCTTGATTGGTAAATTTCATTATAATCCTTATGACGTTATAATTTATGAGTTAAACAAGAATAAAACTAAAAATTAGTGAGAAATTAGTTAAATAGTGTCGCAAGTGGTAGGCAATTGCAAGTAATTGACGTATCATTTATCAAAATGAATCTATCCTTGCCAGAGTTTTGGCACCTTAAGTCGGTGTGTCAATCACCGTTATTATAACGGTTTGCCTGTTCATTAACCCACTCTAGCAATAATACTGAGTAACCATAAAACGTGAAACTATGAATATATTAAAAGCCTTACTGTACCCTGTCGCTGTTTCAGCTGTCTTGTCACTTTCTGCCTGCTCAATCTTTGGTGTTTATACCATTGATTTGCCTCAAGGCACGCCGATTACTAAATCGCAAGCACAAAACATTCGCCCTGGCATGACCAAAGACCAAGTGCTTTATCTCATTGGTAGTCCTGCTTTAAGAGACACACTTGAGCCAAATCGTTGGGATTATATCTACGATTATACGCCAGGCACTTATGGTATTCGAGATGGTAAAGAAGTGGTTCGTAATGCCAGCCAACATTTGATTATCTATTTTGATAATGCCGATGTGGTGACTCGTATTGAAGGGCTTGAAACCCTACCAGAGACCCGTCAATAATCTTTAATAAGCTCTATCTGCAATACTATACCGATTAACCCATGATAATTAAAATTGACCCGCTTTACTCTTAAGGTCAATCATGGCTAATCGGTATTTTTATGTTCTATAACCTATATGGTGTCATCTTTAAGCGTTACAAGCAGGCTAGAGGACACTGTCTATAATTACTGTTGGGTTGCACGGCGCTGACGTTTACGCATCGGATCAACAGTCAACGGTCGATACACCTCAACTCGGTCGTGTGCTTGCAATACATAGGTCAATGGCTTTTTGTGAGAGAAGATACCCACACGCCAGTCTTTGTTATTAACTTTAGTATCGTCTTTATGCTGCTCACACCACTGCTTTAATGACGCATCTGTATCAAGCCAACCTACTTGAGTCAGCGCGTCAATTAACTGAGTACCGCTGGCCACTTCAAGCTCTTCATATAACATTACATCGTGCGTTGGTGCATAAGCCAAACTAATCGGTATCAGCGTGTCTATTGATTGTTGATTGTCCAAACTCATGAGATAAACCAACCAGTTACCGCAGCGATAATCATAATCGGCACCAAAATGCGCACAAACACACGCCAGACGTTATAGATGGCTTCAGACTTAAAGTTGAGCGATTTGCGCATGTGACTAATCTTCATCTGCCAACCAGAGAATATCGCCAATATTAGCGCACTTAACACGCTGATAACTACTAAAATGGTGCTGAGCACTTGAGTGCTAAACACAGCTACTAAGACAACAGTCACTGCAATACTAATGACTGACGCAATCCAAATACCAAAGCGCTGAAACCGAGTCGCTATCTGAGTGCTCGCATAATACATAAAAAATGCTGCGGCCGCCAACACACCTATTGCGTAAACTATAGTCGCTACAGGTGGTAGTGCGCCTGTAGTAAAGATAAGTGCCACACTACCGATAACTAACTGCGTCAGCCAAATTGGTAATACGGTTTTGGTTGCGACCTCACGGGTATTACGACCAACTTCAGCATCTTGTGTCACATTTTGATGCACAAGTGGATTGTTAAACCAATATAAGCCGGTACCCACACCCACACTAACCAAGGCCAACGTCACCGCTCGTGCCCATTCACCTAAGCTGGCCTCTGTTATAACCAGGCTTAAAGAAGACAGGTTAGTCACGGCTCCGATGATAAACGCTATTGCAATCAATGCAATCGATGCTATCAAGGTACCGCCACCTAGTAGACTAAGCATACCGGCAATAATAACCATGACAATCGCTAGCGCAAATGCGGGTACATCAACGTTAATACCCAAACGACCGGTCGCATCCAGTAAGTTACTGCTCACCGCATCAACACTCAGACCGGCGATAACCAAAGACAGTAAAACCGTGAGCCACACAAAACTGCGCCATATAGTACTGGTATCTGCTTGCCGGGTGAGCTCTTGAATACCCCGCGCCGGTGTTTGTTGACTGCGATGCGCCAAACCAATCTCAGCGTACAAAAGCGGTAACCCTACTGCCGCCATCGCCACCACCCACATTATCCAGAAATCAATCTGGCCGGCAGGCGATGGGACAAACCAACGAAACAATAAAAGTGGTAGTAGAGCAGCAATAAATAAAGAGGCGAATCGATTTTGCATGGTAATACCCACGGCTATTAAAGAATATGTGATGTAAAACAATCAACAAAGATAAAGCAGTCGAATGCGTGCAGTGTATTATAAATATTAAATCGTATAATAACAAAAACCCCGATTAACGGGGCCTTTGTTTACCAAACTCTGTTCATAAATATAAGCAGTTATAGGGCTAAGCGATAACGCCTAACTACTTTATCAATATTTTAGTGAACCGCACTTAAGAACTGCGATAAGATTTTGATATCGCGGTCTGTTAGACGAGCGGCTACGACCTGCATCATCCCTTTGTCGCCCTCTTTAGCGGCATCGTTAACACGCATCTGATCTTTAGATACATCATCTTCACGACCTGCCGCACGGAACATCTTAAGCTGTAGGCCTAAGTACTCTTCATGCTGACCACCCAGACGTGGGAAGGCTGCATAGGCATTACCGCCAGCTTTGGGACCATGACAACCGGCACAGCCGATTACGCCGCGATCTTTTGCACCGCCTAAGAATAATTTAGACGCTTCAGCCGCAGTCGCTTTGTTACCCGCGAAGGCACCCCAAGGCTGCTGAGAAGAATAATAGCCGGCAACGTTGGCTAAATCTTGCTGTGATAAGTTAGCAACTTGACCTTGCATGATACCATTGACACGATATCCAGTTTTGAAGTTGATTAACTGTTTATAGAGATAACGTACGTTCTGACCGCCAAGATTCGGCTGAGTTGGCACAACACTGGTGCCAGTCAAACCATGACAGGCCGCACAAACGGTCTCAGCAATCTGTTTGCCTGCTTCAACATCATACTTAGGAACCGTAATAACGGCATGAGCGCTGAGACTGGCAACACATAGGCTGGTGGCAACGAGCAATTTTTTCATTGTAGTCTAATCCTACTAAGTCTTTCAGGCGGTAGCTAAGTAACTATAACTTGAATAGCTGAAACGGTAATTGTGTGACGCACTCAAACCAAATAATCAGGCTTAAGCTATCAGCTTATGTTTAAGCTATAACTACTCACAGAGAATAATTAATACCATTATTATATCAATAGTTTTGTAAAAATAGCTACCCATCCGTGACATATTAGTCAAAGCAGCGCAATAAATAACACTAAGCATAACCCTTAATGTAAAAAAACCCTGATTTAATCAGGGCTTTTGCTACTTTGTAATGATTTTATTAACCGTTATTTTAGTAGTTAAATGTCATTTTTAAATGCGTCAGGTCGCCTATTCTCTTGAGCAAACTTAATTAACGCAATCAAACTCAATTAATAAACATCCGGTTAATCAGCTATAAATTATTTAGACATATATTCGATAAGCGCCGCATAATCTGCATCGCTGCAATTGCTGCATAGACCGCCTGCTGGCATTTGTTTGCCGCCATTTTTTACAGCATTGACCAAGGTTTTGATTCCTTTGTCTGCTTTTAGGCGCGACCAAGTGGCTGTATCACCGGTTTGAGGTGAATTCAACGCTCCTGTCTCATGACATGCCGCACAACTTTCTTGGTACTGTTGAGCCACGTTCGCATTGCCTAATAAAGGCATGCCAGTCATAACCAAGCCTGCAAATACTGGCGCAAATACTTTTGTGAATCTCATTGATGTTCTCCTTACCTATGTTGACACCCAATAGCAAATCCATATTTGCGTCAGGTGCGTTAGGTATCGTGCAATATTTAGAATAAGTATTACGGGTCTATATTACCCTATGTTTAATACATTTTGATGAATTTCAGTAAACACTTATTCACTTAATACTATTATGGCGACTTTTGACAAGAATTCAATAAGCTTTGATTTGCTTTATTCAAAAAATTGACCTTGTTTTTAACGATCCGCTTTACGCTAACCTTAATCACGTTAACTTATCTCGCCATCAATGATAGAGACTACTGTCATTTAATTGGGCTTAGTTTAGCATTTTGTTATCTAAATAAAAGTATATTAATTCAATACGTAAGTTTAAATAAACTAAACTATCGTGGTATTAAGTTAATATTAATTAAAATATAGATAAATTTATTTGGCTATATAACAGCTAAATACCAATCGAAACCCACAACAGATTTAATGCTTATATGAGGCGTTAATATAAGCTTAGTGAGCATGATGTACGCCCCCTATTAAAGCAGATGGATACGATATAATAATAGCCATTGTTCAGGCTATTATCATTCAAGCGCAAGAGTGGTTATAATGGGAGCAATAATACTTATTTATGACCTCTCTATTTGCGAATAACAACGCCTTAGACACCTATTTATACTTAGTTCAAAACTTGAGACACCCTATGGCTAATGCACCAAAAGTTAAAAAGACCAAAGCACCTGAGTACGTGGCGCCTGAATCTGCGGCAGATTTATCACATTTGTCACCCAGAAAGCGCTTAGAGCAAACTGAATTTATGATGTCTGCGCCGACCTTTAAGCTGTGTCCGCCTGATATCGGTTATGAAGTTGCCTTTGCCGGTCGCTCTAATGCAGGTAAGTCTTCTGCAATTAACGTGTTGACCAATCAGCGTCAATTAGCACGCTCGTCAAAGACACCGGGACGCACACAAATGATTAACTTCTTTACTATTGGTAATGAAGAGGCGCGTTTGGTAGATTTACCAGGCTATGGCTATGCAGCTGTTCCAGAGAAGATGAAGCTGGTTTGGCAAAATGAGTTAGAAGAGTACTTAATTGCCCGTCAAAGCTTGGCAGGTTTGGTGCTATTAATGGATAGCCGTCATCCGTTGAAGATTTTTGACCAACAAATGCTACAGTGGGCTAAATTAGGTAACCTTCCGGTTCATGTGTTATTGACCAAATCAGATAAGTTTAAATACGGGCCTGCCAAGACCATCCTACTGAATACCAAACGTGAGATGGAAAAGTTAGAATTACCCTTCTCTATTCAGCTCTTCTCTTCGCTTAAAAAGGAAGGTATTGATGAGCTTGCCGAAGTCATGGGTCGATGGTTAAGAATCGATGGCCATCCTGACAACAAAGACAGCCGAATTATTCGCTACTAATTACTACTTTGCTTTATGGCTAGGCCTCTAAGTCGATATTAAACTCATTTAATAAACACAATAGTATAAAATAGCCCTTACTAATGCGTTAGCAAAACAGGCATTATCTGAATAACGCATACCCTAGACTGCCGAGTACTATTTTTATACCCTTAATCTTTTAATCACAATATATAAGACTGCATTATGACTGATAATCAAACTGATACGCCAACCAAAGACTACAAAGACACGCTGAATCTTGCCGATACTGCTTTTCCTATGCGCGGCAACCTTGCCAAACGTGAACCGGATTGGTTGAAAGCATGGGAAGCCGATGACGTGTATGGCAAAATCCGTAAAGCCAAAGCCGGCCGTGAAAAATATATTTTGCATGATGGCCCTCCATACGCTAATGGTCAGATTCACTTAGGTCACGCGGTTAACAAAGTATTAAAAGATATTATTGTCAAATCAAAAACCTTATCTGGCTATGACGCACCTTACGTCCCAGGTTGGGATTGTCATGGTTTGCCAATCGAACAGAAGGTCGAAGCCAAAGTTGGTAAAGTCGGTCAAAAAGTAACGGCCACAGAATTTAGAGGTCTGTGCCGTGAATATGCACGCAGCCAAGTCGACTTACAAATGGCTGACTTTAAACGTCTAGGTGTATTTGGTGATTGGGAAAACCCTTATTTGACCATGAACTTCCATCAAGAGGCCAATATTGTACGTGCCTTGGGTAAAATCTATGCCAATGGTTATGTGACCCGTGGCATGAAGCCGGTGAACTGGTGTCTAGACTGTGGCTCATCACTGGCCGAAGCGGAAGTTGAATATGAAGACAAAACCTCAGATGCTATCTATGTGGCCTTTGATATAGTTGACCCAACTCAAGTGCTACCAGAAGGCAATAGCGATAAAACGTCTGCTGTTATCTGGACGACCACACCTTGGACCCTGCCAGCTAACCAAGCCATTGCAGTTAGTGCTGACTTTGAGTACAGTGTTATTAAAACCAGTAAAGGCAATCTGATTTTAGCAGCTGACCTAGTCGATGATGCTCTTGAAGCCCTTGGCTTAGAAAACGACGGCGTCGTAACTACCTTGACTGGGGATAAGCTTGAGCTTATTAAAGCGCAGCATCCGCTTATTGCTGATCGCCAAGTACCAATTATCCTAGGTGATCACGTAACCGCTGAGAGTGGTACAGGTCTTGTACACACTGCACCTGCACACGGTGCGGACGACTATGTGGTAAGCCTACGTTATAACCTGCCTGTTGTGAATCCTGTGGGCGGTAATGGTGTTTATTTAGATACCGCAGAAGTCTTTGTTGGTGAACACATCTATAAAGCACAGCCGAAAATCATTGCTGCGCTCAATGACAGCGGTCATCTATTGAAGCATTATAAAATGGAGCACAGCTATCCGCATTGCTGGCGCCATAAAACACCGATTATTTTCCGAGCCACACCGCAGTGGTTCATTCGCATGGATCATCAGGTAGAAGGTCGCAACAACACCTTGCGTCAGCAAACCATGCACGATATTCCAAACGTGACTTGGACGCCTGCTTGGGGCCAAAACCGTATTGAAGCGATGGTTGAAGGTCGTCCGGATTGGTGTATTTCTCGTCAGCGCACGTGGGGCGTGCCCATTCCATTCTTTACTCATAAAGATACCGATGAGCTGCACCCTAATACCTTAGATCTGATGGAAGACATCGCCCAAGTAATTGAAAAAGACGGTGTGGAAGCTTGGTTTGATGCTGATGCCAAAGACTTTATTGGTGACGATGCCGATGAGTATGTGAAATCAACTGATACCTTAGATGTGTGGTTTGATTCAGGAACGACGCACTTTGCTGTACTTGAGCAAGAAGATGCTTTAGTGAATCCTGCTGATATGTATTTAGAAGGCTCAGATCAGCATCGCGGCTGGTTCCAGACCTCATTATTAACCTCAGAAGCCATGTATGGCAGAGCGCCATACAAGCAAGTTCTAACTCATGGTTTCGTGGTTGATGAAAATGGCCGCAAGATGAGCAAATCTTTGGGTAACATCATCAATCCGCAAGATGAGATTAATAAAACCGGCGCGGATATGCTGCGTATGTGGATTGCCTCAAGCGATTACCGTTATGAGATGAACGCCGGTAAGCAAGCCTTCAAAGGTGCGACTGATATGTATCGTCGTATCCGTAACACTTTACGCTTCTTACTTGCCAATACCGATGATTTCAATCCTGAAACAGACTGTGTGCCAATGTCTGAGCTAGTTAGCTTAGATAAATACATTATGCTACGTGCGCAAAAAGTACAGCAAGAAATTGTCGCGGCTTATGATGCAATGGACTTCCACCAAGTCACACAGCAAGTGACTGCATTTTGCTCACAAGACTTGGGCGGCTTCTATTTAGATATCATCAAAGACCGTCAATACACCACAATGGCAGACGGTGAGCCACGCCGCTCAGCACAGACGGCCATGTACCATGTGACGCATGCACTATTGCGCTGGATTGCCCCTATCTTAAGCTTTACCGCTCAAGAAGCTTGGGAAGCCTTCTTAAAAGACAGTGCGACCGGTGATAATGCGTATGTATTCACTCAAGACTGGTATGAGCTGCCTGACTTTAGCATGGACACAATCAGTGAAGCAGATTGGGCGACTATCTTAGAAGCCAAAGATGCCATTAACAAAGTGATTGAAAATGCCCGTGAGCAGAAAATCATCAACTCTAACTTGTCAGCGGCAGTGACCATCTATGCTGATGGCGACGTATACGACAGCTTAGCCAAGCTTGAAGACGAGTTACGCTTTGTACTCATCACCAGTTCAGCCAACTTGCTTAAATTACATGATGCTCAGCCACAAGGTGATGCTACAGATATGGATAACCTTCATGTCAGCGTTGGCCCAGCACAAGGCGAGAAGTGTGTTCGCTGCTGGCACGTACGTGATGATGTAGATGCTAATCCTGAATATCCAGGCATTTGTACCCGCTGTGTGAGCAATATCACAGGTCCTGGTGAGGTTCGTCATTATGCCTAATTCGACTGGCTCTGATGTTAACTCGACCTCGCCTGCTTATGCGACAGCGACGCCTAGTTTGACCAAGCGCCCTAAACTCGTACCTAATGGCTCAAAAGCCTTATTATGGTACGTGTTATCGCTGATTGTGATTGGTTTAGATCAATGGACTAAGTGGCTTGCCGATACCAAACTTAATTTTCATGAGCCGATACCAGTAATCGAGCCTTTTTTGAACTGGACGCTGGCTTATAACTATGGCGCTGCATTTAGCTTCTTGGCGGATCAAGGCGGTTGGCAAAAATGGTTTTTTGCAGTGCTGTCGTTTGCTATGTCGTTGTTCTTGGTGATTTATATCACAAAAGCACCGCGCCAAGCTAGATTATTAAATGTGGGTCTGGCCTTAATATTGGGCGGCGCCATCGGCAACCTTATTGACCGTATTCGCATTGGTAAAGTTATCGACTTTATTCATGTCCACTATGCGGATGTATGGCACTACCCTATTTTTAATATTGCTGATATTGCTATCTGTATTGGTGTTGCTATCGTGGTTATCGATATGCTGTTTTTAGAAGGCAAGCGTAACACTAAATATCAGCCTTAAGATGCAACTAAATGTGACTTTTATATCAAGAAGCCGCCCACTAGATTAGTGGGCGGCTTCTTTTTTATCTATTAATAATTTGGTCGTCACTTCGTATTCAGGTTATAAATACCCTTAAATCTGTGAGAAATCACCACCTGATACTAAATACAACAGTCCTGCTAAATTAATAACCACGGTTAGATAATATATTATTCGAAACTCAGACTTTTGCGTTTTGTGGCGTAAATGATTTTGAGCAATCATTGCCCCAACCCACCCGCCTAGTGCACTTAGTAGATGTAGCGTTGATTCTGGCGTACGCCATTTGCCTTGCTGCGCTGACTTCTTATCTTTGGCATAAACAAAATAAGTCACGATACCAATAATGACATACCAACCTGCTATAAATGGGCTAATACTACCTGCAAATACGAGTACCGCTAGCACCCCATAAAAGCCGAGAGCCAAAAATAATGGCTGTTTTTGTTTTTGTTGGAAGCTTTTTTGTCGCTTTGAGTGTCTTTTTTTACTATTTGTCATCACATTCCCATCATAAGCTAAACCAAATCCAATAAAGATAAGGTGTATTCTAGCCTCACTGTAAACGATGTATCTGTACATTACTAGCGCTTGTATATCACCTTATTCATCACCATACAATAGCTAACATCTGATTAAAGCTCGACTTTTATCTTGTTTGAACAGTCGTCCTTATTAAATCTCTTAATCGACTCAAATATAATGATAACTAGAACCAAAGAGAATACCCAATCTATGTCTGATTTATCGCAGAATCATACCCCAATTATTAATGACCAAAATAAAACGACCAAGGTGGGCATTATTGGCGGCGGTGTGGCAGGCTCTACTATCGCGCTGCGCCTAGCTGCTTTGGGCGTGCAGACTTATTTGTTTGAAGCCAGGCCAAGCCTTATTGATGGCCCGCCAATGTGTCACTTACATGCTGGCGGCAATCTATATCGTGAAATTCCAGATGCTGATTGCATTGAGCTGTTAAAACAGTCTATTGATATGTTGCGCTTATATCCTTATAGCATTGATGTGCGCCCAACTGTGATTGCTATCCCAAAACGTGATGAGGGCAATCCACAGGACCTACTGCCAAGACTTAAACGGCTCACTCAAGTGTATACCGATATGATTGTCGCAGACCCTGATAACAAAGTATTGGGAGAACCTGAAGATTATTATCGACTGTATGATAGAGCAGCTTTAGATGACCTAATCAAGTCTCAGGATACATCTTCACACCCATCAGATGCTTGGGTGGCGGCGGCTGCCAAGCAATTGGACTTGGATAAGCTCAAATTTCCGATTGTTGCGGTCAATGAATACGGCTGGAATATCTTCCGTCTCGCCGCTTCTGCTCAAACCGCGCTTGGGTTCTATGATAATGCTAGGGTCATGCTTGCCACTAAAGTCACTAATGTTGAGCAAATTGAATTAACGAATGGTACAAAACAGTGGCAAATCCATTATGCTAATAAAGAGACGAATAATACTGAAAATAATGTGGTTAATGTCGACTATCTGATTAATGCTTGTGGCTTTAGAACTGGTGTTATTGATAATATGGTCGGCATTCCGGCTAAGCGCATGGTCGAATTTAAAGCCTCTTACGTGACCCATTGGGATGGCTTAAAAAACAACAAACCACAGTCTAATACTCAATCTCAATTGGGGTCAAATTCGATGGTCAATCATCCAACTAAACTGCCCGAGATTATTATTCATGGTAAACGAGGTACCCCACATGGGATGGTGCAACTCACGCCTTATCCAGATGGCTACTATCAAATCCATAGCATGAACAAAGCGGTGACTTTGTTTAAAGACGGCTTAGTAGCGACCACTGAAGATGATGCTCAGCCTGAACTAAAGAGCACGTATCTGGACTTTATCGATGAGGGTTGGAATCCAGACACTCTGCATCAACGTAGCCAAAGAGCCATTGATCAGGTGAGCGAATTCGTTCCTCGATTTGCAACAGCTAAACCGGCGGGTAATGCGCTATACGGCGGCCAACAGATTCCGGGTACCAATGATACCTTACGTGTGGCAGATGTGAGTCTATATCCTGAGCTACATTATGCACGTGCTGAAAACGTCAAAGCCTCATCCGCATTATTAGCAGCGGATGATGTGGTGGCTCAATTGCAAAGCCAGGGCTTGATTAAGGAGACTGAAGAGCAGTGCCAAGAACGCAACCATCACTATTGGCCTTACTTGCAGCATACTAATAAGCAAGATATCGATGAATTGGCATTATGGTTGGCAAAGCAACGGGCCTTTCCACTGTCCATGTCGGGTGTGGTTACGCCTTATCAACCTAAATCTCAAGCTCAAGCTCAAGCTCAAGCTCAAAGGTAGCATGGACAAATAAACAGTCAACAAAAAAGTCCGCTTATCAGGTTCTGATAAGCGGACTTTCATTAAGTATCTACACTACTAAAATACTGAACGAATTAATCTTAGATTTTGTGCGTGTCAACCGGATCGTGGATATGAACGTACTTGTTTAATAAGTCGATGGCCGAGTCAATATCGTTACATACTACCAATCTTTCTAAATCTTCTTTCTTCATAAATCCTTCTTCTGCCGTATGCTTTAAATGCTCAACTAGCGGATTATAAAAGCCATTAATGTTTAGAATAATCATTGGCTTTTCATGCTGATACAGCTGACGCCAGGTTGCAATCTCCATAATCTCTTCTAGAGTACCAAGACCACCAGGCAAAGTAATAAAGGCATCGGCATATTCTGCCATAATTGCTTTACGGGTGTGCATGGTATCCGTCAAATGCAAACGGGTTAAGCCTTCGTGAGCAATTTCATGATCAAGCATGAAGCTAGGTATCACGCCCACCGCTCGTGCACCGCCTTCAATAACGGTATCGGCAACCGCACCCATTAGACCAATACTGGCACCACCGTAGACTAAGCCCATATTATTCTTAGCCAATGCCGTACCCAATTCTCGAGCTGCGGCTTCATAGATAGGATTTTTACCCACACGTGAGCCGCAATAGACCGCAACTAATGGCTGATCTATCTCGCCCTTATTCACCACTTCACTGACATGTTCAATATCTTTACTGGTAATAGTTTTAGTGCTTTCTTTCATTGCCGATTGGCCATTTTTCTCAGACAAATTTGTCATAAATAAAGGTCACCTTTATTAATTGATTTGATTTATTGTTAGTCTAATCATCATAACACAGTCGCTCGCAGTGGTATTTATCACTATGTTGTTTTTGGTTTATCCCTGTATGCATTACATAGCAGGATATAAGCTTAACGCATATAAGCTGAGTTCAGAGTCTGTACTTGCTACTGCTTTATATATGAGCTATAACGTATTGAGCCATCTGCTATTAAGGTGAGTTAAACGATATTCCACCCTAATCACTTGACGATAATAATACTAGAAGGATTTAGAGATGACCAAGCCTAGTAACGAGCAAGACTACACAGCAGACATAGACACGTTGACGGTAATGACTGAGCGTAATCAGCCACTAACCGCCAGTGTATACCTTCCTAAAGATACCAAAAGCGAAGACATCAAAAATGCAATTATGATTGCGCCTGCAACAGGTATTAAGCGCTTTTTTTATAACAGTTTCGCCACCTATCTGGCCAGTCAAGGCTATGGCGTGATTACTTATGATAACGAAGGTATCGGTGACTCGTTAACCTCTGAATTATCAAAATGTGATGCCTCATTAATCAGTTGGGGCCGTCATGATGCAACCGCTATTTTGGATGCGCTGCAAGATGAGTTCCCTAATGCCAAATATCATTTGGTAGGTCACAGTGCCGGCGGTCAGTTAATCGGCTTAATGCCAAACTATGAGGCGCTCTCATCGGTAGTTAATGTTGCCTGCTCATCAGGTCGTATCAAAAACATGGACATGCCCTTTAAAGCACAAGCCATAATATTTATGGATGGCGCTATTACTTTGGGCAACTTAATACTCGGCTACACCCCATCAGATAAGTTCGGTATGGGCGAGCCGTTACCGCGCGGTGTGGCCAAGCAGTGGCGCGACTGGTGTAATGGCAAAGGCTATATCAAAACCGCCTTTGGCAAAACTGTCTTCACCCATTATTACGATGAATTCGCAGCGCCCTCATTATGGTTGAACTTCACCGATGATGACATCGCTAATGCCAAAAACGTCGACGATATGTTGGCTGTCTTTACCGCTATGCCCGCTGAGAAACGTATGATGCAGCCTAAGGAGTTTGGCTTACGTCACATTGGTCATATGAAATTCTTTAGCAGTAAAATCCATGCCAAAGCGCCACAACTTTGGAAGATTGCAACAAACTGGATTGAACAACACGGTAATCCATCGGCATCAGCTGATACATAGGGTTCGATTTAAACCTTATCTAATCTAACCATGATATTATTCTTCTGTCTCAGATAACCGTTTTTGTAACGCTGAATAGAGCGCAGGCTTTAGATTGGGAATGTTTTTTATCATCCATGTCACATAATCAACCGGTATCTCGCTAATCAACCGTCCTTTATATTTACCAAACGGCATTCTACTTATAGGCTTGGCAGTATTAGAGATTCGATGTGCAGCGGCAAAGTCCGTTGGTGCTATCTCCAAACGCTCACAGCAAGCCTGATATAGCAGATAACACATACGTGCATCACCTAGCGCATCATGAGCATGGGCTGTCATAGCTGCCGCTTGTTCACGACCTATTAACTGCTCGATACATCGAGACTGTGAATAGCAGTCCCATTCCGGAAAAGCAGCACGAGCGAGACGCACAGTACAAATGAGCTTAACGGATGGTCGCCCAATAACACCCCAATCAAACCGAACATTATGGCCAATTAAATAATCACCCAAACTCATTTTATCAAGCTCGAATGGCTCAAGCCCTGCTACATCAGCATCAGTAATACCATGCACACGAGTCACCACAGGCGATATAGGGCGGCCACTATTAAAATAGGACATCCACTCATGACCTGTGGCGGCATCAATGGTTGCCACCTGAATGGGTCTTGGCTCACGACCTTGATCTGTTTCGGTATCAATCACCAAAGCCGTTGCCGCTATAGGGTCAAAAATAGGGTTGGAATTAGCCATCAGATATGCCTTTTATGTGTTACCAATAGCCATTTAGTATGATGACTATCAGCTGCTAAAACGTTTATCATTCATTATCGGGTTTTGGATTACTTGAGATAAGGGACTATTTAAATCTAAGATTTCGGATAATAATCAAGTATCGTTTCGGTAAGTGTTCGGCTTGAATCATACAATGTATACCACGGCGCTTGTTATACTCACAACATCACTTTAACAAATACATACCGATATGAATGCTATCTCTAATACCGAAAGTCCAACTCAAAAGATATCTCAGCTGTGGCAGCCTTGGTATCAATATAAGCGTCCCTTTGTTAGAGATTTGGCCTTTGCCTTAGCCTGCCCCGATGTTTTAACGCACTGGGTATCACCCAATGCCAATCTGGTATCACCTGAGATTCGTGTCCATCAGTCCGACTTTTGGCAAAGACAGTACGCTATTTATGCTGAGCGTTTGCATCAGCTCGATACCACCACTGCTTATCAAGACCTCACCCGTTATCTAATGTCTCGGCCTAGTCCATATCGCCTTGGCTTTCATTTTGAAGGCTTAATACACTTTTGGTTAGAGGATGGTTATCAGCTAAATCTACATCCTTATGAGGTCGTGGCTCATAATGTACAGCTGTATAACGGTGCTCAGACCACAGGTGAACTTGATTTTATTTTACGTAATCAAGAAACCGATAAGATAGAACATTGGGAGCTGGCCGTTAAATTTTATCTCGGCTCACCGCCCTATGATTTTGCTCATTGGGTCGGTATTAATTCACGCGATACTTTAGAGCGCAAGCTAACACATATGCAAACCAAGCCCTTTCGTAGCGTATGGGTAGATTTAGACTTCTACGAGAAAGTTAAAATAGATAAGCGTTATGTGGTAATGAAAGGCCGTTTTTTTCAACCTAAAGCAGCCCAAGGCAGGCGTCCTGAATGGTTAAATGACAGCTTTCCTTTGCATCTATGGCACTCTATCAGCAACACTGCCGATTTTAAGGCATTAGATGCAGATGATTTACGACCGACTCACTATATCGAATGGTTTACCGCACGTCCCTTTTATAACGCCAGCTATTTAACAGCAGCGTCTCCTAGACAGAGTGAAGCAGAGCTTGAACAATTACCGATTAGCAAACAAGAGAGACGACTGCGCCGTAAACGTTTTGGGCAATGGCCCTATGTACCTCTCACCTTTGAAGATTTAGAAACCAATTTATATATGCAGCAAGATACTCCAGTCGTATTAGTCGTCGATAAGTAGAATCAGTGAACCAATAAACGGTTACGGTGTTAATCTCGCTAAGCCTACATCTGTAGTACTTGCACTCGATTACCTTGTAAACATATTAGAACCTGTATTCATAAGCTACAGTTATGGTATTTTTAGAATAAAATGAGACAATACGAGGCAAAATTGGGTTGAATAGTCATTCTATTCGAGCCGAATTTTAACAAAGTAGTGGCTTGTTTTAGGCAAAAAGAGCCAATTATAGCTTGTGAATACAGGTTCTTAAACCTCTCGATGATAGCTTAAGCTTATTAGCAATAGCCAAAAAGCCTCCATATCGGAGGCTTTCTTTATATCAAGTAAAGATTAAATCACTGTCGTACTTAACGCGCTAAGCGCCACATGTTTACTTGACCTGATTTAGTTTCTGTTAATAAATAACCAGACTCTGTAGTTAGCTTGTTAATAGCACCTTTTGATTTCACTCGGCTGACGATACGGCCATCTTTTGGCGATAAGAGATGTACCACACCATCTAAATCGCCGATAGCAATATAGCTGCCAATAAGCACAGGATTGCTTAGCTTACGATAAGCCAGTGCATCGCTTTCCCATAATTCTTCACCGCTCACACGGTCAAAGGCTTTAACCAGTCCATCAAGTGTGGTCACGATAACAGCATTACCGGCCACGGCGACACTGTTTTTACTAGCGGCTTTCTGGATAAATAGAATTTGGCGACTTGCTAAATCCACACCAATTAACTGACCACTATAACTAACCGCATATAGCTGATTGTTATCAATGGTTGGTGTACCATCAACATCCGTCATGCGCTGGATTTCACTTGCGCCCGCTGGAATGCCTACACGGCGGTTCCAAAGTGGAATACCTGATTCGATATCTACTGCATGTAAGCGACCATCAGCACTGGCAATCAAGACTGTCTCATCATCTAGTAGTGCAGGAGAAGCCGTACCACGTACGCTGATGGTTGGTGTTTGGGTTGCAAACTGCCAAATAGAATCACCCGTTTGTAGTGATAAACCATGCATAATGCCATCGTTACCAGACAATACCACTCTGTTATTGTGAATCAAAGCAGGTGCCAATACTGTACCCGCAATAGCCTTTTGCCATTTGATGCTACCATCATGGGTGTCAAAAGCAATGACGCGCGCAGAACGGGTCGTTACTACCGCTGTTTGTGTTGCGCTATCGTAGCTCACACCGCCCACAATATCTTCTTTTAGGTTTACCTCCCATAGCTTGTCGCCGGAAAGTGTGTAGCTTTCTACTCTACCTGCACCAGAGGCTGCAACGATTTGATTACCATCAAAACCAACATTAAAGCGGTTCACATCAGACAGTTTGGTACGGTTGCTAAGTGACGTATGGAACACCTCATCAACCACATTGACTGACTGCTCAAGTTGAACCAATTTTGTTGGCTTATGAACTTCAGGCTTAATGGTTTTACCACAGCCGGTTAGGGCAATTGCCGCACATAACAAACCAACTTTAGAGGTTTGCATGATGATATTTGCTCGTGATTGTTTGGTTTCGTTATTATGCATAGTTGGCTCAGCTCAATTAGGTTATCAATAAAAACACTAACCAATGGTTATTTACGATTATTTCTTTGCGAATGCTTCAGTTTTTAATCTATATTCTCTATATAAATAGGGGTGTCTAGAGGGTTGTTTAGTCGCCATTATTCTGGAGCGATGTCCTCTGTACCGGCTACTGCATCGGTGCCGATATCTTCAAGTAATGCGTCATCAGTCTCATCTTGTGCGATATCTTCAGTCATAGCTTCTGGCGCCGCAGTCTGCTTAACAATTTCGGGACGTGGCTCGATAGGCTCAGGATTGACACCCATACTCTCAAGCTTAAGTCTTAAGATAGCACGCTCTTCGTTACGCTTAGATAACAAGCTCCATGCATTTTCGTAAGCACGGACCGCTTTATCATTCTCTTTTTGTGCTACATAGATGTCGCCTAACAGCTCTTGCTGCGTCGCCTCAAAAGGCACAGGTACATCTCTTGACGCTTCTGTCATTGCCGCGTCAATATCACCGTTGGCTAGTAATATCGTGGCATAACGCAGCTGAGTGATTGATTCAAGGCCCGCATCATTTAGCTTAATCTCTTTGGCCTTTTTTAGCGCATCTAATGCCGTTTCATGATCACCAGCATCCACCGCATTGCGGGCTTTAATCATCAATGCTTGCCACGCATAAATGGTTGACCCATGCTCAGCAACCAGCGCATCGATGTCTGAGTTTAGCTTTTTACCCGCCTCTCCATCTTCGGCTTGGGCAAGACGTACTGTTTCATTGGCGGTCTCAATTGCTGAATACTTATCCGCGGCTACAGTATCGGTCTTCATTCCTGAGCTTTGTAGATAACTCCAACCAAAATAACCTGCCAAAATCAAAACAATGGCGCCCAGAATATAGCCGGCTGATTGCTTGAGCTTCTCTATAGACTGCTGATCACCGTTTGGCTGATTTAAATCAGGTGATGTGGGAGTAGGACGTTGAGCCATAAATCTACCTAATATGTTAATAACTTAATATAAAATAAAGCGTGCGGTTAATATATTTTGAGTAACCAGAGACTAACTATACCTTGTTTTGAGTCGATACAAAACAGGGTTTAGACACTCAATGTCTTACGCAAAATTCTCAGCACTGTGTAACCACTGATTGTCATGGCTGACCTGCTCACCGGTTTGCATGGTTTTAACGCTGATACTGTTATTTTCGACTTCATCTTGAGCAATAATCACCGTTAATTTTGCGCCTGATTTATCCGCTTTTTTCATCTGTGATTTGAGACTGGTTGCGCTCGACATCTTAATACGTAAATCAGGACGCGCTTCTCTTAACGACTGTGCGTACTTTAAGCCTTCAGCATACAGCTCTGGATGCACGACCACGAAGACATCACAAGCGGTCATTTCAGGTAGTGGATTAACTGCTTGAATCAGTAACAATAGACGCTCAAGACCCATGGCAAAACCAACTGCCGGATCTGATTTAACCGCTTTTGCTTTGTCTGCAGGCTTACCAATAGACTTTAATTGCCCAATGAGACCATCATAACGACCACCGGCACAAACTGTGGCTTGCGAGCCAAGCTTATCAGTTACCCACTCAAAGACCGTTTTGTTGTAGTAATCCAAACCACGTACTAGGTTTGGATTCACTTTATAGTCAATGCCCAAAGCGGTTAAATACGATTTTAACTGTTCAAAATGGGCGTTACTCTCTTCACCTAAGAAGTCTGCTAATTTTGGCGCATCAGCTAATATGGCTTGGGTATTTTGATCTTTACTGTCCAAGATGCGCAGTGGATTGGTGGTCAATCGGCGCTGACTGTCGCTATCTAACTCATCTTTTTTGTCCGTTAAAAAATCAACCAAAGCGGTACGATAAGCCAAACGCTCATCTGATTCACCTAAGCTGTTAATCTCTAAGGTTAGCTCATGGTCAATACCGAAGCGTTTCCACATCATATAAGTCATGGCAATCAGTTCTGCCTCGACATCGACATGCTCACTACCGAAGGCTTCCACACCCAATTGATGAAACTGACGATAACGGCCTTTTTGCGGCTGCTCGTAACGGAACATCGGACCCATATACCAAAGTTTTGGGCTGTCGCCACGTAATAGATTATGCTCAATCACCGCACGTACTGCACCGGCAGTGCCTTCTGGACGCAGAGTAATCGGTGTCGGTGGGTCAGACTTATCGGTAAAGCTGAACATCTCTTTTTCTACGATGTCTGTCGCATCACCAATGGCACGGGCAAATAATTGGGTCTCTTCAACGATTGGCAGACGAATCTCTTCGTAGCCATATTGATCCAACACATCACGTAGCAGACTCTCAAGACGACGCCAATCACTGGTCGGATAGCTCGTCGAAGTTGCTATGTGCAAGATGTCATTAAACCCTTTAATCGACTTAATCATAGTTAGTGCCCAAATTATTTGTCATTATTGTCAGTGCAAATTATTAGTGTTCATTATCAGTAATGAGCTATCGGTAATGATTTATACAAATCAACTATTTAGTGATTAATTTAATGCTTGCTACCGTCTACACGTAGTATCTCATTGGCAGCTTTAGCTTCCGCTTTCGCGACACGCTCGCGTACCATCTTCTCAATATTATCCACTAAGGTGGTGGTATCAATCAGGTGGCTCTTCTCACCTTCTAAATATACCAGTGAATTAGGCGATGCGCCTACTACACCAATGTCCGCTTCTTTGGCTTCACCTGGGCCATTTACTTTACAACCAATCACAGATACATCCATAGGGATACGCACGTCTTCTAAGCGCGCTTCTAGAGCATTCATTACGCGAATCACATCAAATTCTTGACGTGAACAGCTTGGGCAAGCAATAAAGTTAATACCGTTGGCACGGATATTAAGCGATTTTAGAATATCAAAACCAATTTTAATCTCGTCTTCTGGCTCAGCCGCTAGTGAGATACGAATGGTATCGCCAATGCCGTCTAATAACAAGCCGCCTAGAGCAATCGCTGATTTAACGGTACCTGTACGGTAAACACCGGCTTCAGTAACGCCAAGATGCAATGGATTATCAATCTGCTGTGATAATAAGCGGTAAGCATCCAGCGTTAAGAAAACATTACTGGCCTTAACCGATACTTTGTATTGATCAAAGTTTAAGCGCTCTAAGATATCAACATGGCGCATGGCAGACTCAACCATCGCCTCACCGGTTGGCTCTGTATATTTGCGTTGAATCTCTTTTTCTAAAGAGCCTGCATTGACCCCAATACGAATTGGAATATCATAATCGCGTGCACAGGCCACTACTTCACGAACCTTGGCATCATTACCGATATTGCCTGGGTTAATACGCAAACAATCCGCGCCTGCTTTGGCTACCGCAAGGGCAATTTTATAATCAAAATGCACATCGGCAATTAGCGGAATATTAACGCGTTTTTTGATTTCAGCAAAGGCCGCTACGGTATCCATGGTAGGGGTTGAGATACGCATCATATCGGCACCGGCATCGACGCAGCGCTCAATTTGCGCAACCGTCGCATCGACATCACAGGTGTCAGTATTTGTCATACTCTGTACACTAATAGGCGCATCGCCACCGACTGCCACATCACCGACATAGATTTTTTTGGTTTCACGACGTTTTATTGGAGAGGGAGTAGACATAAAGCTTCTCAGTTGACTGAAAGTTTATTTGGAAGGGCTAGATTGTTTTATATTAACTGTATTCTGTTTATTCTATTTAACTTACTGCACTTACTACATTGTGGGCTTGGTTATAAGCATTCATATAAAAGGGCGGATTGGCTGATTATACCAGTGACATAATCAACCCGTCTTTTCATAGCTACTTATACCAGTAACAGCATCTAGAGTTAAGCTAAATCTAAGGGGCTAAGCTAAAGTTGGCTTGGTTGCCTTGTGCAAAATCATTAAGCGCAATCGGTTCGCCATTTAGGTTTAAATTAACTTGAGAGACGTTATTGATTTGCACTTGAAACGGCGGCTTACCGGTGAGCTTATAGCCACCGCGTGACTGATTACCCGTTAATAAGGTTTTGCCTGTGGCATCGACCACACTTAATTCGGTTGGACCTCTCACCCAAAAATCTAGCGTCGCATCTTCTGCATTAGTCGCCGCTTGTTGGTTATTGGCATCATCAGCATTCGCTGTATTGTCTAAGTTCAGCGCTGAGCCTGAGTTATTAAGGTTAACCGCACTGCCACTACTGACTATAGCGGCACCGGCTGACTGCTCGCTGTCTGATAAATCATCAATGATTTGAGCATTTTCAGTTTCAGCTTCTGTCGCATCTTGAGCGTTTGACACGGTACGAATTAAGAAGACCGCTAGAATGATTAGACCAATTAAACCCAACACCAATAAAGGGTTGATACGGATGGAGCGTTTGCCTTCACGCTGCAGGGTACCCATCGGCTTTAATGGCGACTCAATATCACCGACACTCTTCTTTTTGAGCTCATCAGGATAAGCACGATTAAAGCTCTCAGCGATTTGATCAGGATCTAATCCCAGATACTTGGCGTAATTAATCACGAACCCGCGAGAAAATGCTATCTGCGGTAGTGCCTTAAAATCCTCTGATTCAATAGCTTCTAAATGTCTGCGCAAAATAAACAGCTCACCGGCCACGTCATCTAGGCTTAAGCCCTTACTTACGCGAGCTTGTTTGAGTCGATTACCGAATGAGCCGACAGTTTGATTAGATGTATCTAAGGTATTGTTCAACGGTTTTTGCTTGTCTATTTCCATGATGCCTCTGGGTTACGAATCCAAACTTCTAGCCTTTTTGCTTCTTCACTTAATGGAAAGTCAGCCAAAAGTTGTCGCGAAAGTTTCTCTTGCAGTGATAAATTTTGTTGTTCATGAGCAAGCTGAATGCCTTGCAATAGCGTGCGTGGCATCTTATTAGCCATATCGCCCGTTTCGGCTAGCATCTCATTATATAATGCTTGGGCTTGACTGACTTTATTATTATTCATCAAAATATCAATCAGCTCAATGGTCGCTGTCATTCGGGCTCGGCGGTTATTGGGTCTACTGCTCTCTAACACTTTAACAAACGCTTGACTGGCAAGCGGCCAATTTTCTACCTTTGTAGCAGTTCGACCTAAGTTTTCCAACGCACCGATACGCCCTTCATATCCAAGTGCTGATCCGGCAAGTTCAAACTGCGCTATCGCCTCGTCATATCGCCCAACTTGGGATAAATACACCCCATAATTATTACGCGCTTGCATAAAGCTTGGGTCAAGTTCAATTGCTTGCTCGAAGTACTGCTCAGCATTGTTAATGTTGTGCCGGCTGCCTTCTTGTTGCAACAAAACGCCCATCATATCATAGGCAGGCGCATAGTGTTTATTTGCCGCCAACGCTTTTTCAAGTTGCCGATATGCGGCGTCTAACTTATTGTCAGATAAATACTGCGCCGCCATTTGAGTTCTAATAGGGGCAACCTTATTGGCATTGCTTTCTTTGTCAGCAAAGGTGGCTGTATTAGCTGACTGGTAGCCACCATTGGTAGACTGACAGCCGGTCATACTCAAAAAGCCTATCACACCAATACTTAGTACACTGATAGCCGCTATATTAGCACCTTGTACTGTGCGGCCGCGGGTCATCATCCTGATTCCCAATCTCTTATCGCCTGTCTGGTTGCTTTCATTGTTTAAAAACAGTCGTCTATTGTTTATGCGCACTCAATTCATATCGACATGATTGTACGCATTAATAATCGTATTGTAACCACACCACCGACTTTGTGCACTTAAAAGATATAAAATTTTTATCATAATGCAAGCCAATGGTTCGTTTCAAGTACTGATAGTGTTTATCTTAGGCCATAATCTGGCAGTGAATACACACTTAACTCAGTCTTATTCTAATTAGCTTTGTACTTGCAATTCTTGCTCACGGTCTTTGATACTTTGCTGCCATTTGGCTGAACGACGGGTTCTATCTGCAACCTGGCCAACCAACTGACCACAAGCAGCATCAATATCATCTCCGCGGGTTTGGCGAATGGTACACACAAATCCGGCGTTATTTAAAATATTGCTAAACGCATGGATGCGGTTGTTGCTTGAGCGGTCATAAGGCGCATGTGGGAACGGGTTAAAAGGAATCAAATTAATTTTGCTTGGTAACCCTTCTAATAACTCTACCAACTGATGCGCATGCTCATCACTATCATTGACGCCAGCAAGCATCACATATTCAATAGTGACGTGCTTTTTATGACGTGGATTATTATCATGCACATAGGCTTTTGCCGCAGCAATCAGCTCGCTTAATGGATACTTTTTATTAATGGGCACTAACTCATTACGCAGCTCATCGTTTGGTGCGTGCAGTGAGATTGCCAACGCCACATCGATGTCTTTATATAAGTCATACATCTTAGGCACAACGCCTGAGGTTGATAGTGTCACACGGCGTTTTGATAAGCCATAAGCGTGGTCTGATAGCATCAGGCTCATTGAGGATACCACAGGCTTATAGTTAAGCAGCGGCTCGCCCATACCCATCATAACCACGTTGGTAACGTTATTGTGCCATTCAGTGTTGTCCACGCCTTCCATGTACGAGGCGTTAGCGACCCAAAGCTGACCAATGATTTCTGCAGGGGACAAATCACGCTCAAAGCCTTGCTTACCGGTACTACAGAAACTGCAATCTAGCGCACAACCAACTTGTGAAGACACGCATAGAGTCTTACGTCCATTAACCTTACTGTCATCTGCTGGAATCAATACTGTTTCCACAAGCGACCCGCCAGCCACTTTGAATACCCATTTACGGGTACCGTCGTTACTAAACTCTTTATGCACCACCTCTGGCGGACGCACACAGGCTTGCTGTTTTAGCTTTTCGCGCAAGCCTTTTGATAGATTCGTCATCTCATCAAAATCAGTCACTCCATGCTGGTAAATCCATTTCATTACCTGTGTGGCACGAAACGGCTTCTCGCCTATCTCTTTGAAATAGGCGCCAAGTTCTTCCTGACTCATACCCAGAATATTGGTTCTGTGGTCATTAGCATTTGAGTCAGTTTGGCTTGGGTCAAAAGAGGTTAGCTGGCTGTCAGCAGGCTGCATAGGAATTTTGGTCATGATAACTTATCTAACCTAATATGGTGTGTGAATTAAAACGTTTTGGTATTCAAAGGCATATTATAACTTAATTTTATTAAGCACATGTTGTCGTATCTTACCATGCCTGTGAATTAACAATGAAAACGGCCGAGCAAATGCCCAGCCGTCTTTTTTAGAACGCGTATAGAACCAGACTTAAAAGAACTAAATCGCTTGGATTAACGAGTACGATCTAATACTTCGTCATCAGAGAAGAAATAAGCGATTTCGCGTTTTGCTGATTCAGCAGAATCTGAACCGTGTACTGCATTTTCATCGATGCTTGAAGCGAAATCTTTACGGATGGTGCCTTCAGCAGCTTCGCTTGGGTTAGTTGCACCCATGATTTCACGATGCTTAGCAATTGCGTTTTCGCCTTCTAGTACTGACACAACCACAGGACCTGAGGTCATGAAAGATACTAGATCATTGTAGAATGGACGTTCTTTATGCTCAGCGTAGAAACCGCCTGCTTTTTCATTGTCAAGATGTAGCATTTTAGCGCCAACAATCTTAAGACCAGCTTCTTCAAAACGGCTGTAGATAGCGCCGATGTGGTTGCCGCCAACAGCGTCAGGTTTGATGATAGATAGAGTACGTTCGATAGCCATGAGAAGCTCCTTAAAATAAATTATATAGGATGGATTTAAAAAGTATTGAAGGCCTGTCATTATATCTGAGCGCGTTATATTAATAAAACACCCTTCAAACTGTTGCTTATTATAGCGACTCATATGGTAAATGATAGGAAAAAGTGGTGCTTATTCGCAAAATCCAAACATTTTGACATCTGTGCTTAAAAATCAGGTGCTTAACCCAGACTATTGCCTATTCATTCTCCCATTTCCCACCTGTTTAAGCCTCTTTATCCTTATCGCTTTTTTAGTGCGCTCAAAATTAGGATTCGTTATCAATCTTGGTTATAATTAGAGACTCAACACTTAAACACAACTAACTCAGCGACGAATAGCCCATAATAGCCGCTTTGCGCTTTTGATGGGCTATTTCAGTATCTACTGACTTTTAATCATAGGACGGGCTAACTATTTGAGCCACGATTAATCAGCTTAACTAAACAGCAGTTGCTATCTATTTGTGGTGACGTGGCATGCTTTATTTTAAACTTATGATAACTGTGACCCTTAAAGACGTTATATAAAGTATGCTTTATCCCACACATTGATTTTGCTTAAAACACCTGTATTAAAACCTTCAACATTTAAGGGCAGATTGATATCAATTTGTCTGAACCAGACCCACTATTACTTGCTTTATCAAAGGAGCATTCATGCCCCAATCTCGTACCAATCTGAATCCAAAAGAAGACCATTTTGACAGTCTTAATGAGCGCAACTATCAAGTCAGCTTTTTAAAGCGTTATGGACTATTAATCGGTGTGTCTCTTGGCTTTATTATTGCCGTACTATTGTCTGTCTGGTGGCTTGCTATCTTATGTGGCGCCCTTGTTATCTTAGGCATTTATGACACGCTGCAATCAAAACACGCCGTTTTGTACAACTACCCGATTGCGGGTCATATCCGCTACTTTTTAGAAGACTATCGACCCGAAATACGCCAGTATTTCATTGAAGATGACAAGGAGCAGGTGCCTTTTTCTCGTCAGCAGCGTGCGTTGGTTTATCAGCGCGCAAAAGATGTTAGTGATACCAATGCCTTTGGTACATTAGATGATTTGTATGCGCAAGATAAAGAGTGGTTTTTGCAATCGCAGACCAGCCATCCGCTTCATGACAAAGACTTTCGTATTACTGTGGGCAACCATTTATGCCAACAGCCCTACTCGATGTCTGTGTTTAATATCTCAGCAATGAGCTTTGGTAGTTTGTCTGGTAATGCAATTATGGCATTAAACCAAGGCGCCAAAATGGGCGGCTTCACCCATGATACTGGTGAGGGCTCGATTAGCCCATATCACCGTAAATATGGCGGCGACCTTATTTGGGAGATTGGTACTGGCTACTTCGGTTGCCGTGATGCTACGGGTAACTTTGATCCAGAACTGTTTCGAGAGCATGCCCTTGAAGAACAGGTTAAGATGATCGAAATCAAACTGTCTCAAGGCGCAAAACCTGGTAAAGGCGGTGTGTTACCTGCAGAGAAAATTACAGAAGAGATTGCCGATACCCGCCGTATTCCAATGGGCGAGGATTGTATTTCGCCTTCTACTCACTCTGCGTTTAGCACCCCTCGTGAATTGGTGCATTTCTGGCAGCAATTGCGTGAGCTTTCTGGCGGCAAACCGGTTGGCTTTAAGTTATGTATCGGTCAGCCTTGGCAGTTTATGGCCATTGTTAAAGCCATGATTGAAGAAGACAACTATCCTGACTTTATCGTCGTTGATGGTGCAGAAGGCGGTACGGGCGCTGCCCCTGTTGAATTTATGGACAGCGTGGGCATGCCGTTATTAGATGGTTTCTTATTTGTTCACAATGCCTTAGTCGGTGCCGGCGTGCGTAAAAAAATCAAAGTGGGCGTAAGCGGTAAAATTGTCTCAGGCTTTGATATTGCGAAGATGCTAGCCTTGGGTGCAGACTGGTGTAACTCGGCGCGCGGCTTTATGTTCGCTGTTGGTTGCATTCAGTCGCGTTCTTGCCACACTAATACGTGCCCAACTGGGGTCGCTACTCAAGACCCGTATCGTGAAAAAGCACTGGATGTACCAAGCAAATCTGAGCGAGTGGCTAATTTCCATAAAAACACGCTCAAGTCATTGGCAAACATAGTCGGTGCTGTTGGTCTGTCGCATCCTAATGATTTACATGCTTACCATATTGCGCGCCGTATGAATGATGGCTCGATTAAACTGCTGTCAAAATTCTTCTACTTTATGGATGAAGGCGTGTTACTCAATACAGCTGCGCGCGCCGATATTTATAATCAAATGTGGGTAATGGCCAATCCAGATAGTTTTCAGGCTGATAATGAGGCGTATGTGGCATATAATGAGGATTCTCGTGACTGCCACAAGGATCCTGATGAACAGCCTTAATACCTCTAAAAATATCGCAAAACTCAGCATCGCAGCGCTCGCTGTGATGCTGAGCTTAAGCGGATGTAAAGCTGAACAAGACAGCATTCACCGAAATGCTGAAGGCTCAGATAACAGCATCGTGGGCGGCGAGTTTTGCCAATCCGCATCAACGCCTTTTGTCCACTCCTTATGCGCGGTATCACAACAAAAATTATCCGAAGCCGATAGTCGGTTATCACTGCGTTTGTTTTGGAAAACGGGTAAAGAGAAGTCCGAGATATCTGACTCTTCTAGCGCATCAGAGATGGCCGATAAACAGTCATCGCTTGAGCCACTATTTACATTCGATGCATTATTAAACGACTTACCCAAAGATAGCAGCTTAAGATTCGCTGCCAATGCTGGCATGTATGATGCCGAATTTGCCCCCATCGGCTATACCGTAATGCAAGGCGAGCAAATACTGTCTTTGAATTTAAAAGAAGGCGGCGGTAACTTTCATTTAACGCCCAATGGTGTTTTGTGGTGGGATAAAGACAGTCGGGTGTCGGTTACTGAAAGTCATCAATTGGCACAGATGCTCGAAGATGGTAGCGCCAAACCTTGGTACGCATCGCAATCTGGCCCTATGCTAGTCATTGATAATCAGATTCATCCTAAGTTTAATGCTGATAGCACTTCGCTTAAAATTCGTAATGGCGTGGGCGTTTGTGATGATGGCAAGATTAAGTTTGTCACCAGTCATGAGCCGGTTAATTTTTATCAATTTGCCAATTACTTTAAGCAAGAGTTGCAATGTCCGAATGCGCTATTTTTAGATGGGGGTATCGCTTCTGCCCTCTACGCGCCAGACATTCATTATCAAGATAAAAAGAATATGGGTGTGATGGTTGGTCTTGTTGAAAAAGATTAGACGTAATAAACAGCTGATTAGTGGGTGAAAACAAATAATTGTTGCACTGGCACATTACCACACCCACTATCTGGCGAATTTTGCTACAATACGCCTTAATTTATTTAAGCAGCTGTTTTATTCACCTATTTAAAGCCATAAAGTGAAACGCTTAAAGTAATACCTTCTATTTAATACGTATATTCAATAGTCATTGTTATCCAATATCGCTATTCAATACATCACTTCATTTCAATTTTCATTAAATCAAGTTAAGAGAGACAAAACATGGGCTTTAATTGTGGCATCGTGGGCTTACCAAACGTCGGAAAATCAACCCTATTTAACGCATTAACCAAAGCAGGTATTGCCGCTGAAAACTTTCCTTTTTGTACCAAAGATCCCAACGTGGGCATCGTACCTGTTCCTGATCCACGCTTAAAGAAACTAGCTGACATCGTACAGCCAGAGCGTGTATTACCGACCACGATGGAGTTCGTAGACATCGCCGGTCTGGTCGCAGGCGCATCACAAGGTGAAGGGATGGGTAACCAGTTCCTAGCCAATATCCGTGAGACCGATGCGATTGCCCACGTGGTTCGCTGCTTTGACGACGATAACGTGATTCACGTTGATGGCCGTGTCAGCCCAATCGACGATATCGAGACCATCAATACTGAGCTTGCTTTAGCAGACCTAGAAGCCGTAGAACGTGCGATTGTTAACTTAACCAAAAAGGCTAAGGGTAATGACAAAGACGCACAAGCTACGCTTGATGTGTTCAAAAAGATTGAGCCTTTGCTAGCAGAAGGTAAAGCTGCGCGCGCTGCAAACCTAGATGACGATGAGAAAAAGCTAATTAAGAGCTATGGTCTAATCACCTTAAAGCCAACCATGTATATCGCTAACGTTAGCGAAGATGGCTTTGAGAATAACCCTTATCTAGACGCAGTACGCGAGTATGCGGCAAAAGACGACGCTATTGTTCTGCCGCTGTGCAACCAAATCGAAGCAGAAATCTCTCAGCTTGATGAGAATGACAAAGCTGACTTCCTAGAAGCGATGGGTATGGAAGAAGCAGGTTTAGATCAAGTTATTCGCTTAGGCTATAAATTGCTTGATATGCAAACTTACTTTACCGCTGGCGTAAAAGAAGTGCGCGCTTGGACCGTAAAAGTAGGCGCGACTGCTCCTGAAGCAGCCGGTGTGATTCACACTGACTTTGAGCGTGGTTTTATTCGTGCCGAAGTAATTGCTTATGAAGACTTTATCGAATATAACGGTGAGAAAGGCGCTGCCGCTGCTGGTAAATCTCGCTTAGAGGGCAAAACTTACATCGTTCAAGACGGTGATGTGATGCACTTTAGATTTAACGTATAACACTAACCTCCTATCTGTAATACTAAACAGATTATAAATAAGGTTCGCAAATACGGTTAATACAAAATAGCAATAAAGCCGATAATTGATTTATCGGCTTTATTTTGGGTTAGTATTGATATAATATAACATATCAACTCAACCACCATTCTTTTTATTCTGCTAATACTATTATAGGAAATTGCTTATGTCCGCCAATTTTACTTGCCTGTCTGGCTTAGGTCTTATCACTGCCATACTTACCCTCGCCGCTTGCCAGCCTGCTGATGATCATTCAGAAACCAGTCCAGAACATACTGCAACTGATACTACAGAAGCAATGCATGAGCATCATGAAGAAGATGAGATGCATGAGCACCATGAAGAAGACGAGACGCATGAGCATCACGAGCACGAAGCTCTAGAAGGCGAGCATGCAGAGCATGACGCACATCACGACCATGAGCACCATCACGATATTAATTATATTGCCTTACACTGTGAGCCTGAAGCGGATATTAGCGTTTACTACCACACGGATGTCACACCCAAAACAGCGCATTTACTAATTGACGGCATCGAATATGATTTAACCGAAGACAAAGCGCTGCAGCTTGAAAGCTACACCAGCAATCTTGGTTTAGATGAGAACCATGGCCTGGTTTGGCAGCGACAAGATGGCCAAGCCAGCCTATTTTCTGTTCCGGTCAGCATGGTACAAGCCAAGACCTTTGACGATCAAAGTCAGTTAAGTGCGCAAAACAGACTGTATCAATGTGAACAGGCTTCCTAGTTAGTGATTTAACCATTCATTAAATGCTCGATTTAGTCCCATTTAACCATCAGTAATGGCTAATTAGTCCTAGAATTTTTACCGTTTGGTAACAGTTCTGACAACGCTAGGCTGCCTATCCGTTTTTCTGTTATTCTAATTAGCAACTGTCTTTTACTTTGTTGATTGGGTGACCTATGACGCAGCCTAGCCTTAATCTAAAAAATCCGCTTAACTCTTCCCACTCGGCTACTCTCCCTGCCAATAAACGCTGGTCGTATTTATTTACTGACCGCCGCTTAGGCAATATCAAAAAACGTAATCCGCAAGAAAAATCCCGCACGCCATTTCATAAAGACTATGATCGACTTATTTTTTCACAGTCCTTTCGTCAGCTAAACCAAAAGACCCAAGTGCATCCATTAACCAATCAAATGGGCATTCACACCCGACTAACTCACTCACTTGAGGTGTCTTGCATTGGGCGCTCACTGGGTATGATGGCAGCAGAAAAATTACAAGATACCCTGTCTGATGGTCTGCCGCGCGGAGTCAGTGTCGGCGATGTCGGTGTCATTGTGCAAGCGGCTTGTCTTGCACATGATATCGGTAATCCGCCCTTTGGTCATGCCGGCGAATACGCCATTCGTGATTGGTTTAATCAGCCTAGCCAACAGGCGTTTTTGAGCCATATAGCGCCAGAGCAACGACTTGATTTGCAGGGTTATGAAGGCAATGCTCAAGGCTTTCGATTATTAACCCGTAACGAGCACCATCCTGATCGCGGTGGTATGCGCCTGACCTGTGCCACTTTGGGCGCATTTATGAAATATCCGTGGCTTGCTGAGCATAGCAATATCATAGATACCCATTCAAATAATGGCTCGTACAATCAAAGTAGTGAGTCGCAAGCCCTCTCTCCCATCGGTGCGCTAAATATTAATAAATATGGCTGCTTTAATAACGATGCCCATTTATTAGACAAATTAGCCAGCCAATTAAAACTACCCTACTCGCCCAATCATGATGGTTATGCACGCCATCCGCTTGCTTATCTGTTAGAAGCCGCTGATGATATTTGTTATGCGCTGATTGATTTGGAGGATGGCATTCATTTGAATATGATAGATTATCAGGATGTCGAGCCACTCATGTTAGAGCTTATCGGCTCTCGTGGCGCGCCACCTGAAGTGACAAACAATGCACCTATCGTACAAAAATTGGCTGCTCTACGCGGACGTGCCATGATGCGCTTGGTCGATAAAGTGACCCAAGCCTTTGTAACGCATGCCGATGCCTTGCTCGCCGGTGAACTTGAAGGCAGTTTATTTGATCATTGTGAGCCCAGTGTCTGTAACGGTATTGCGCGTGCCAAGAACTTAGCATCCAGTCAAATCTTTGCTCACCCCAGCAAAGTACGTATGGAGCTAATGGCCAATCGCTGTCTGCAAACACTACTGGATGCCTTTATGCCGCTGGCCTTATTACCTGTGACCAAACAGCCGATGCATTTTGAGCAAAAGCATTTAACCCAGTTGCTTAATCAGCATTTGCATACGCTCAACCGTCAATTGGGCGAAGATATTTATGATAATGCTTTAAATATCCTAGACTATCTGACCGGTATGAATGACCATGAGGCCTACCATCTGGCGCAAGATTTAAATGGTATTGGTGATAAAGGTTGGTAAGCTAATGAGCGTTGCTATCCGTTATCACTTTGTGCCTTTGAAAATTTTAGTTACTACCTTGTAAAGACTTGGCTGCGTTATTCGCTTTTGAAGATGCTATTATTAAGCGATACGATTCACTTTTATTTATTGAGACCGCTGATATGACCACCCCCTTAAACAGTCGCGAACAAAAGAAAAAACAGACCCGCCAAGCCTTTTTTAATGCGGTGCTTGATTTGTGCATGATGGGACAGTCGTTTGGGTCAATCAGCTTGCGTCAAGTCACCCGAGAGGTTGGCGTAGTGCCCACCGCTTTTTATCGCCATTTTGACGACATGGAGTCTTTGGGACGCAGCTTAGTAGAAGAAGAATTAGGCGAGGCGCTGTCGACTCTACGTAGCGGCCTGCAAATGGGGCGCACCCGCAGTTACGATCGTCAGATTGCCAAAAGCATTCAGCTGTTTTTTGCCTCCATCGACGCCCACCCTCGTTACTGGCAGTTTATGGTCAGTGAACGTTTTGGCGGCTCAGAATCAGTACGCAATGCCATTGATGCTCAAATCAAACTGTTCGCGCAAATCATGAGTGAAGATCTTGGCATTCAGCCGGCCTTTAAACATATTAACGCTGAGGACAGACGTCTATTAGCGGAGGCTGGATTGAATCTATTTTTGACATGGATTATCGATTGGTTGGATTTAACCTACTCGCAAACGCATGATGAAGATGTGGATGTTGAAAATTTAGAAGCCAAAAAAGAGCAAATGCTGCGTCAATGTACCCGTCAGGCGCAAATGCTATTTTATGGTGCTGAAAACTGGCGCTCTAGTGAAAAGACATTTTTAGAAAACGATTAAATATGACATTCAAATAAGACTAAAAAGCAGGGCGGTAGGTCCACAAACGTGTACCAAATGGCTCAATGGTGACAGATGCCGCTGCTGCATCAGAGCCATTCATACCTCCTGCTCCAAAGATTGCACCCGAATTACTGCTCTCTTCACCCTCAGACTCAGTACTTAGCTTACTGATAAAAGTAGTGGCATAGCGGTGCTGCTCTTCTTCTCTTTTCTTGACAACCACATCAATCAACACATAAAAGCCATGGCTGCGACTGTCAATCAACGACGGTGAATCGCCTTGCACCGCGGCCTCTATACTCGACCACGGTGCTTGTTGCAATAAGTCACTGATATTCTCAGTCGGCGCTGTTTGCCGAGCGGTCACCCAAGGCTCAAACTGCTCTGGCTGAATGTCCTTGGCCAAAGCGCTTAATAACATTGGTTCGGCAGTATTCACATTAATCGGTAAGTAATAAGGTACAGCGATAATATAAGGCTGTAATGAGGTGATAATCTCAGGCGTAAACCCTGTCACTGAGCTAAGCTGCTCCACGCTTAAAAACGGCTGATTAGGAGTCGTACTTGCCGCCGACTGAGCTGAGTTTTTATTTAAATAAACCTCTGACTCACTACTGCCTTGTTCAAAGGCCTCATCATCTGCATCTTGCCAATCTAGCACTGCATACGCCAGATTCGGCTCATGACCCAATTGACTTAATAAACGCTGAAAGACTTCAAGCGCTTGCTGATCAACCTCACCATCATGATATAAATTATTCACATTAAACCGAGCAGATGCATCTTTGATGGTCAGCCGAATATCATGACCACCTAGTGCAGTGGTTATCATTGGCTGCGCCCAAGCATCTTGTAGGCTATCGCTATCATTAACCCTAGCATCAGCCGCAATTAAGGTCGCCGCCAAATCTTCTGCAGCACGGATATCCTGAACAATTTCATCTTGAGTGACTAACAGCTCATATTGGCGCAAAGACAGACGTTGACTGGCCATCATAGAGCCTGCAACAACGGTAATAGCAACGACCAATAACAATACGGTCAATAGCGCTACACCTTGCTGATGGTCATAAGACACAGGGCTTAAACCCTTTTTGTGTCTACTAATAGATAGCGTCTTGACTGTCGATGTCAGCTTAGAATGGCGCATCGGCAGCCCCTACATTCTGGTTAGTGCTTGAGTTGGCATTACCATTACTGGTACCGCTATTAGTATTAGATTCAGTGTTAGTGTTCGTAGTGCCACTGCTTCCATTGGCTGTATTATTCTCATCGGGGACACCGTTTTGGTCAGCACTCCCGTTATTATTGACCCTATTATTATTCTGAATAACCTTGCTAGCTTGGGCTGATTTGGGCGGTAATGGACTTAGCGCATACGTCCAAGAAATTGGAATATCCTCACTGCCCAATTGAATATTAAAACTCACCTGTAAGCCTTTAGGGAGCAAAGGTGGCGACTCCTCATTTTCTGAGCCATTGATAGTGGTATTAGTGGACAGACTTTGTTCTTCTGGAAAGAGTGTGGCAGGTTGCGGTAATAAGACGTGAAACTGACCACCAGTGACTTTTTTTAACACAACACTTTGTAAGGGGTGCTCATTAGTTCGGGGTTCTAGACTACGATAACGTTGACGAATTAAGTTACCCTGATCAAACACATAGACGATACGCTCTAAACTTGGCGAGCGCGCATAACGGGGATCAGGGTCAGCATAACGCACAAAACTCAACTCGTTTTTCTTAAGCTCAAAAGCAGCCAAAGCGAGTGACACGACGCCTACAGTTTCAGGGTTTGACGCTTGTGAGTTTTCATCGACTACTGACTCATTTTGAGCATTTTGGCTTGAGTTATTTGGACGATTAGCGGCTGCCTGAGTTGGCTGCTGATATGGTGCGGCTTGTAACATATCGCGCTGTATTTGAGCGTAGCCGTATTGCAGTTCGGTCAAAACGTCCAGCTGCAGTTTAGCACGTTCTTTACTGCGGCTTAGACTGTCAAAAACCTGCCAGCCTGCCACAGCTAGCATAGCAAAGATGGCCATCGCTACCATCAACTCTAAGAGCGTAAATCCATTTTGTTGATGGCTGTTGGCTTTAATTGGCATCTTGATTACCGTCATTTACATTCAAATTAGCATTGGCATTTGCAGGCGGCACAGCGGTATTGGTTATACCTGTTGCAGGACTTGAAGTTTGATTTAACACCTTGCCTTGAGTATTACTCGGATTAGGCACCAACAGGGTGACATCAGCAATTGAATGCTGTACCTCGTTTGTCTGCTCATTGATGGGAGCCACTTCGATAGATAGCGGACGAATACTGTCCTCCATATTGCTCACAGAATAGTTGCCACTCCCTTCACCTAATACCTCGTCTATGCTCATAGGCACGATGGAAACTTGCCACGTTCTGCCTTGGGCAACTACTTTATTGACTTGGGTACTTTGCGGCCATTGTGGGCTTACTTGTAGATCCGCCGCAGTATTTTGTGCCACAAAATGGGCTAAGGTACGTGTCTTTAGATTATCAACGGAGCGCAGATACGTGCCACTTGCCTGACTGGCAACCACAGCAACGGTTGCTAGTATAGCAAGCGCTACCATGACCTCAATTAAGGTAAACCCTTGCTGAGCAGATGTATGCAGTGTTTGAGACTGTAATGAATCGTTAATTGTAGGTCTCATTATTCACCCACCTTAAGTCGCCCATCCGGCAATAAGATAATGGCATCACCGACTAGACGCCCATTGTGTCTTACCTCAATTCGAGCAGGCGCTGCCTCTCCTGTCCCAAACCATAAAGCTTGCGGCACGTCTGTATCCAAAAACCAAGGCTGTAATTGGTTGGTCTCAGATTGGGATGTTGAAAAAGAAAAGGACATATTATTAGCGGCATTAGCACCACTTTGCGAGGCGACTGTATCAAGCGGGCTGACGTCAATACTGACATTAGACGGTAACTGCGGTAAATCCAGATCCGGATCGACTACCCAGTTTGGCGTAGTTTGTGCGCCGTCTCTTGACATCGCTGTCAGTTGCATACTGTTTCGGCTACTGGTTGATGACCCTGATTGGGTGTTTTGAGCCTCAGCTTCAAAGGGCGCATAGGCATTATTGAGCGTTACAATAACGGGCTGTACTTGACCCTGATTATCCGCCTGCATGACCAGACCCATCGGCTGCATACGCTCCGCTGACACCAGTCGCACATAGCTTAAGCTATCAATTAGATGCTCATAAAAGGCACGGTTTTTGCGGGATTCGGTACTACCGACTGATAACGTCATCATGCCAGCAAAAACAGATAAAATAACCACCACCACCATGAGCTCAATTAACGTAAAGCCGTGCTGTGACTTAGTAGAATAAACCACAGGCTGATGTCGGCTGTCACGTTTTGGTGCTTGTGTCATAGGCTATGCCCTATGCTATATAAATAAATTGGTAGTCGTTGGTTTATCGTTTAACGATATGATTAACTCGTCTAGTACAGGTTATATTATTAGGGAGGGTTAGGAGGTTTTAGATTGTAAATGAGCTTCGCTTTCTGAATCAATTTGCTTCATCAAATCAACCATATCATCGTCAACTTCGTTTAGGCTTGGATACTGTTTTGGTAAATCAAGCATCTGACGCACTAACGCTAAACGTAGCGTATCGCGTCGACCCAAATAACGCTGATAGAAGCTTGAGTTAAGCAGGCTTGCACCGCCCTGACCGATTGACCAAATGGTAGACAGATAATCGCGCGTACTTAAGCCGCTGTTTTGGCTTTTTAGATACTGACTGGTGATATCGATCAAACGCTTCATGCGTGCGCGTCTGATTTCATATAACTCGCCAAACATACGGTTCAAACCGTGGGCTGACGCTGCTAGACGCTCTTCAATCTGATTAAACAATAGCGCTTTTTGCGGATTAAACAGCTGCTGCAAAATCATGCGTGAGACACCAGCTGCAGCGCAGTCATCGATTTTATTAATATTAAATAACTGCTCTTCATAACGAATAATAATACGAAGATACAGCTCATCTTTACTTGAAAAGTGCTTATACAATGTCCCTTTGGCCAGATCTAATTGATCAGCCAAACTGTCTAAAGTAATATCACCACTACCTGCTTCAAGTAAGAGTTGCTCAGCGGTGGCTAAAATCTTCTCTTCGCGGTTCTTGAATTGCTGCTGCCTGCTCATGCAAACTCCTAACCTTGTATAAACTTTAATAAAAATATCTGGTGTTAAAGCTCGGTGAAGTATTAAAAAAATGACGCTCTAGCACCGAGCTTTAAACACAAATCCAATAAAAAAAGAGGTATGACTCATTGGTCATAACCTTGCATAGGATACCCATTTTATTGGTATTGTGCCAGTAAATCCTCGAAGTTTTTTGTTGTGAGCTGTGCAACCTGCTCCTGACTCATATCAAACAAATCTGCCAAGCACGCTGCGACATAGGGCACATACGCAGGCTCATTCGACTTACCGCGCTTAGGTACCGGTGCTAAGTAAGGGCTGTCGGTTTCAATAAGCAGACGGTCTTTGGGTACTTTAACCGCAGCATCACGTAAGCTTTGCGCGTTTTTGAAGCTAACAATGCCTGAAAATGAGATATAAAAGCCCAAATCCAACGCCTTTTTTGCGGTATCCCAATCTTCTGTAAAGCAGTGAATGATGCCGTGCTCTGCTTTTTCAGCTTTTAGAATATCAATGGTGTCATGCTTGGCCTCGCGGGTATGAATAATTAGCGGCTTCTTTAGGCTTTGACTGGCATGTATATGACGCGCAAGACTCGCTTGCTGCTCCTGCTTATTCTCATCACTCCAGTAGTAATCAAGCCCTGTCTCACCAATGGCCCACACATGGTCTTTTGAAGCCATATCAACAAGGCGCTCAGTAGTCGCCGATTTTAAAACTGCCAAGTCTTCACACGGGTGGATACCCACACTCATACCTAGATTTAGCTTATCATCGCCCTGCGTTGTAATGATGTCGTAAATCTCATCATATTCAGCAAAGTCGCACATAATGGCCATGGCTCGGCTCACATTTGCCTCTTTCATTGCGGCAATGGCACCGTCGAGTTTGCCATCATATTTGCTTAAATCTAAACGGTTTAGGTGGCAGTGGCTATCTGTAAACATAAATACTCTTTTTAGATCAAATAAGGGTTTTGTGAATAATATTGCACATAATTGTCGTATCTACTTATTATCGTGACAACTGAGACAAATTCAAGCACCGCTTAACGGCACTGACTATTTAAAGCCATTATTTTGCTGTCGTAAAGGTTATAAATCAACAGGCTGTATCGAGACGATTTGCAATATATTCTCATTAATAGGCTGCAAATCAGCACCCTCTTTTAGCACGTGCTCACTTGCTTGGCAAAAGCCGATATCATAGTGTTTATATCTCATAAAAAACACCCGCTCACTTTCATGCTGACGATACGCTGGACGTGGGTCTTGCGCAATGAGCTGAATAATGACATCCCTATCATCCAGAGTTAATGTACTGGCCGCTTGCTGAGAGTAAGTGTCAAAATCAGACTGGGCCTCAGGCGTTACTATTACCTGCTTAAGCTGCGGCTTATCAGGAGCAAACCCGCTCACGGCATCACTTAGCGCATCGCTATAGCTAATATAGGGTTTGATATCGACAATCGGCGTGCCATCTACCATATCCGCCCCACTGATATGCAATCGCACCGAACCTGAAGCGACCTCTACCCGCACCAATTTGACCACGGACAGTCCCAATTGTGATGGACGATAGGTGCTACGTGTGGCAAATACCCCAAGTTTGGTATTACCACCCAATCTCGGTGGACGCACTTTTGGTTTAAAGTCCTCTGCTGCATTTGTCTGAGAATTAGCTGCTTGTTTTAAATGATTATGATGGGTATGCCAAGTAATCCACAAATGGCTAAAGTCCTCAATACCCATAAAAGCGTCAGGTGTATCGTAGGGTGTGACCATCTCTATCACACTCGATAATGCCACTAGATTTGGCTGACGTGGAATGCCAAACTTTTGAGATAAGGCAGAGCAGTGATACCCAATAATCGGCAAGGTGAGCTGAGGATGTTGTGTATGAGGCTGCGACATGGCTGTGGGTGAGGTACCTTTAATAGTCGAATAATAATTAAAAAAGCAGTCTGTATAAAATAAATGAAATGAATCGGTAGGCTGTAAAAGCCAGAATACAAGCCGTCTAAAATATGGCCTTATATTGTTTTGAGCATCTGTTATTCCATTTTACTATGAAACATTCATCCATTTTTACACTTATTGCCGTTATGATAAGCAATAATTTGTTATGATGTGCATCTTTGAATTATCCCTTAGGTTCGGCTTGTATTAACTCGATACTATCAATATTAATTAAGTTGCTGCCTAATATAATGTACCATCGCATTGCTTAGTAAGTTAATCGTTTAAATAATCAGTCGATGGCACCATAACATAACGATGTTTTAGTGCTTGTTCTTATAAGAAAACTCTTTTTTTAATTCTTTGCCATCATTTTTTATTGAGGCCTTTATGTCAAAATTTCACACTGAAACAGTGACACACGTACACCACTGGAATGACTCTTTATTCTCTATTAAGACAACCCGTGATGCCGGTTTACGCTTCCGTAATGGCGAATTTGCCATGATTGGTCTTATGGTAGATGGTAAGCCATTGATGCGTGCTTACTCTATCGCGAGTCCAAACTACGAAGAGCATTTAGAGTTCTTTTCAATCAAAGTACAAGATGGTCCATTAACCTCACGTCTACAGCATATTAAAGTCGGCGATGAGCTTATGATCAGTAAGAAACCGACGGGTACTTTAGTCTTAGACGACCTATTACCGGGTAAAAACCTTTATATGCTGTCTACGGGTACCGGTCTTGCGCCTTTCTTAGCGCTGTCTCGTGACCCTGAAGTCTTTGAGAGATTTGATAAAATCGTTTTATGCCATACTGTGCGTAAGGTTGAAGATTTAGCATATCGCGAAATGTTTGAAGAAGAGCTGCCTAATGATGAATTGTTCGGCGACTGGTTTAAAGAGAAGTTCATCTATTACCCAACCGTAACGCGCGAAGCGTTCCGTAATGAAGGCCGCATCACTGATTTGATGAAGTCTGGCAAGCTGTTTGAAGACATCGGCTTACCACCGATTAACAAAGACGATGACCGTGTCATGGTCTGTGGTAGCATGCCTTTTAACGCTGATATCTCTGAAATCCTTGATGGCTTTGGCCTAACAGTATCCCCACGTATGGGTGAGCCTGCGGATTATGTGGTTGAGCGTGCTTTCGTTGGTTAGTGATTGTTTGATGAATCAATACTTATGAGCCGTAAATTAGCAATAAAACTTCTTGACCGTGTTTGAGAAGTTGCTATAATACGGCTCCTAGCTTAACTACCCTGTTACCCATCATATTTATATATGATTCAGAATTAACAGCAAGCTAACCCTACATGCCGGTGTGGTGGAATTGGTAGACACGACGGATTCAAAATCCGTTGCCTTTAAAAGCGTGTCGGTTCGAGTCCGACCACCGGTACCAACACTAAAAACCCTTACAGACTATAATCTGTAAGGGTTTTTTCTTGTTTAAAGCTTACAATCAATAGCTCCTTAAATCCTATATCAAAATGGTTTTGATACTATCATGATACTTTGACTCCCCTGCCGATTACAGTATGATGGTTCTATTAGAACTTCCGCTAAGAGGCTAGCATGAAAATCAAACTCACCAAGCGATTTGTAGACTCTGTTGAGTATGCAACAAATGGTACCGATATTTATATGGATGAGGTACTGACAGGTTTTGCATTAAGAGTAGGCAAACAGTCAAAAAAATATACTCTACATAAACGAATCAACGGTAAGCTTTATCGTGATGAAATAGAAGAGACACACTTAATTACTTTGACTGAAGCTCATGAAAAAGCCAGTACCATGATGGTTAATATCAAAAAAGGTTTGCATGTTTATGATGGCTATCAAGCTAGTCCAGTTAACCAACCTGCTTCGAACTTTAATGTGCCTACGTTAAAATATGTTTAAGCGGTTTATACTAAGCTAGCGTAAACCATATTTACTATATTGTTTAGTATTAAAGGCTTACAGACATATTCGGTAAGCCTTTTTTGGACATTAATTTTGCGTATAGCCATCCGCCTTTTATCTAATCAATCTTAACACTTTCTTAACATCCTATACCTTATAGTCATTAAATTAGAATCGATATAATTTATTCTGTCACTCGTTAAATTGACAGGCTTTAAATATGGGAAAATACTATGGAAAGTAATACATTAAATAATAAATGGGCAGTGAGCAGTCGAATATTTCACTGGGTGAGTTTAATACTACTAGTCATAACTTGGGGCTTATTTGTGCTCTATGAAAATAGCGAAAATATCTCCTATATAAATTTACATAAAGCCTTTGGCCTCAGCCTGCTATGCTGGATGCTTGCTCGATTAATCAACCGCCTGATAACCCAAACACCGCCAAGCCTACCGATGCCAAAATGGCAGAATTTAATATCTCATTTGGTTCATCTGGCATTGTATGGTTTATTAATTGCCATGCCTATCGCAGGGCTATTGATGACCGTTTATGATGGTCATCCAGTGAGCTTCTTCGGTTTATTTGACATACCTGTTTTTGTAACGCCAGATCATAACACCTCAAAATTCTATCAAAATTTACATACAAACGTGATTTGGTCATTAATTCTAACTTTTACGGCAGTTCATATCCTTGCAGCGCTTTATCATCAATTCTTTAAAAAAGATAAGTTAATAAATAGGATGATGTAACACGTTACCTGCATATTGCTTTTGTAACTTAATACAATGGGATTTGTTTAGTATGGTGATCAGACAATAATCTTAACGCTTTCTTAACTTATGCATTGATAATTTAGACATTCAACAACATGACATATCGTCTGTTGATAATTATAGTGAGTTAGGAAATGGCTATAATGTCTAGAAACGCCGAAGGTATTAATAATAAGAGTTTTCACGACAACAACTCTAATCATGTTAAAAATAGCGGATCATATAGTAGTGCATTAGCAAAAGTGCCAGAAGTAACCCTAGTCTTCTGGTTGATCAAAATTGCCTCTACGACATTGGGTGAAACGGCAGGGGATGCGTTATCAATGTCGTTAGATCTTGGGTATATCGTTAGTACAGGTATTTTTGCCGTTATTTTCGCAATCGCCGTTGCCACCCAAATCAAAGCAGATCGATTTAATAAGTGGTTGTATTGGGGCACCATTATTGCGACTACAACGCTCGGAACGACAATAGCAGATTTTGTTACTCGCTCATTAGGAATTGGCTATGCAGGAGGGTCTGCCTTACTGCTAGGCTTACTCGCTCTAAGTTTATTAACTTGGCATAAAAGTATGGGCAGTATTTCTGTTGATAGTATTACTAACCCTAAAGCAGAAGTATTTTATTGGACGACCATTATGTTCTCGCAGACTCTTGGTACAGCACTCGGAGACTGGGTGGCAGATACTAAGGGTATGGGGTACACAACCAGTGCGGTTATTTTTGGAAGTTTGCTTGCCTTAATTGCAATAGCACACTTTTGGACGCGTATTTCTAAAACCTTGTTATTCTGGAGTGCCTTTGTACTCACCCGACCTTTGGGATCTGTACTCGGAGACTTTTTAGACAAACCTATTGACCATGGTGGATTGGCATTGAGTCGCTTTGGGGCATCGGCAGCTTTGCTTGTATTTATTGTGCTTTGCCTTTTAATCTTTAAACAACGTGCTAGTGCTAAAAGCCATTAAAGTAAAACCTCAAGCCATTTAACACGATCCCACGTATCAAATAATAAAACATTCATCATTAATAAGTTGGGCACCTCAATTTGAGTTTGAGGGGGCCTAATTTAAAGATTTGGTACTACTTTCGAGACAAAGTTAATGGGATTTTCTGTTTAAATCCACTTTTTCTTTCTAAAATAATAAACAATAAATAAGGCAGTTGATGCCATTCCGCTCAGTACAATGAAATATCCATATCGCCATTTTAATTCTGGCATGTATTCAAAATTCATTCCATAAACGCCTGCTATAAACGTTAACGGTATAAATACCACAGATATTATAGTCAGCATTCGCATAATTTCATTTAAACGATGACCCTGAAAGGAAAATATAAGATTAATTTTACTGTCTAAATTCGACAACTCAAAATCAATCTCGCTGATTAGGTTGTTCGCTTGTTCTTTGAGTTCAATAAAATATTTGGTTTGAATATCAAGGTTATTAATCGTCTGTAATTTAACTATTGTATTGCGTAAACTTAGCGTCGCTTTTTTAAAATTTAACAGCCGCATTTTTTGTTGTTCAACTTTTTCTGTAAAATAGGGAGTAGGTTGAATGTTAGACACATTCAAAAAATCATCATCGTTATTTATAATATTTTCAAAGGTAGTCTCATAGCTCGATACCATCGATTCAATAATAAGAAACATGAGGTAATCAACTTTTTTGCTGCGTATCAGTCCTTTACCTTGAGTTAATCGCTCCCTAATCCATTCAAAATAAGTTCCTTTTTCTTCCTGCAAACTCCATAGCATATTTGCAGATACGACAAAAATCATTTGTTCGCTATTGAGACTATTACCCTCTGTCATTAATACTTTTATTGCAATAAACAGCACATTATCTAACTCAATAACTTTATTAACGTGCCCCTTTTCTTGAAATAATTTTAATAAAAAGTCATCAAGGTTATTTTGAATAATAACCTGCTTAAAATCTTCAAGTTCAGTTAGCCCATAGGTGTTTAACCAGTAAACATCGTCACTTTGGGGATCAAAAATTAAACTTTTAAAGTTGTCACAACGAACGTTTGTAACGTAGGAGGGCGAATAAGTAATCAAGGTTGAATTTTCCAAAAACTTGTTATTCATTGATATACCTATGCACTCTGTTGTATTTATGGCAACCCATAACTCAGTTTAAAAAACTGCCTATTCGTAAAACATGGGGCTATTTAACTCTTTTTTAGGCTAAGCCGTTTAAAAGTTTAGAGGTTAACTTTGCCTGTATTTTTCTCTTCAAAAGCCATTCTGTCAATAAGATTTATACCCTAATTAGCTACTAATACCAACTATAAAAAGCTTTATTTAAATTATATAGCTTTATATTATATAAAAATATATAATATAATTTAATAGAGGGTAGTTAAGTAATGTTATGAGCAATGATATTACTATTTTTAAACTAGAAGTATTTTAATGGCATCAGTGATTGGGCAGTCTGTCGACTTTGACCAACTTAAAAACAATGCAGATAAAGCGGCAAAACTGCTTAAGTCTTTGTCGCATCCCGATCGTTTGATGCTGATATGTCAATTGGTTAAGGGATCGGCTTGTGTTAGTCAACTTGAGAAATTAACCGGTATCCATCAACCTAGTTTATCGCAGCAGCTTGGGATACTTAGGGAGCAAAATTTAGTGACGCCTGAACGTCAAGGTCGTCAAATTTATTACTCCATTGCCAGCGATGATGCTCTAGCCGTCATGCAGATACTTTATGAACGTTTCTGCGATCCACTGACCTCTACCCAAACCCTTAACTCAAATAGAGAAGTAGAACTATGACTGATTGGCTTTCATTTACCCCATTGTCAGCATTGATTGGGGGTGCATTCATAGGATTATCGGCTGCTTTACTTATTTTAGGCATCGGACGAATCTTGGGCATGAGTGGTATTTTTAAATCAATGCTGACCCAATTGCCCCGTCTAAGTTGGCAGTTTAGCTTTGTGGTAGGGATGGCAGTGACAACGTGGGGCTATAGCCTATTGATTGGATTCCCGAATTTTTCAATTGAGGCGTCTCCATTATTAATTATTTGTGCTGGTTTATTGGTCGGATTTGGTACACGATTAGGCTCAGGTTGCACGAGTGGGCATGGGGTATGTGGCATTTCAAGGCTATCGCCTCGCTCACTTGTTGCGACGCTAACTTTTATGGCGAGCGGTATTGCCACTGCTACCCTATTCAATATTTTTTGAATCCTTATTCTATATGTAAACCTTCTTTTAATAAGGTAAATCATACTCTTTTTGGAATACTACAATGTCAGCATCATACAAGACCTTTATTTTAAGCTTTAGCGCAGGGGTGGTTTTTACACTCGGCTTGATTGTCTCTCAGATGGTGGATCCCAATAAAGTAGTGGCATTTTTAAGTATCTTTCACAATTGGGACCCGTCATTGGCTCTGGTAATGGGCGCAGCAATTTTGGTTGCCATGCCCGCATTTATGATTGCCAAACGAAAATTTAATAAGCATCAGCCTGCATTTGATGGCTCAGATATTGAGCTTCCCAGTAATAGTGCTATTACTCCTCAGTTACTCATCGGTAGTATCTGCTTTGGCATAGGTTGGGGGATGCTTGGATTTTGTCCTGCCCCTGCTTTGGTATCTGCTTTTGCTGGATATTGGCAAGCCATGCTATTTATTGTAGCCATGCTCGGAGGTTTTGGATTGCATGGTGTATATGGGTTTATCACTAAATCAAATCTTAATTAGATTGTAGGCTGATGCTTTTTGCCCAGCAAATCAAAACCTATAATCAAAACTGCTGGGCTAAAGCCACAGCCTGCGTTAAGAGTTTAGAATTGAATACCTTTTCTAAAAATTATCTTATCTTTATTAAACTCGTTGAACCAACCACTAGTAGTGTTTGCACTATTTTTCCTCGGTATCTTAAATTTTTGAGTGGGTCTAAATAACTTTTTTTAGTTTTAAGTTTAAAGTCTCTATTTTTGAGTTTCTACTTCAATCCTGAATCTTCTTAACATCTTCTTAACGGGGCAATTGCTATTTTAGGATTCAATCCTTAAGTTACCGTTGAGAAGTCACGCCATGCCCCTAACCCAAAATTCAATCTCAAATATAGTCCTCGTTGAACCCATAAAAGATCCAAATTTAAAGGGCTTTAAGCATGTGCTTAAAAACCGGGAAATCAATCTTAATTATTTAATTTTAGGCGTGGTTATATTTTTATTGGCGACCGCAAATATAGGGTTTTTTAAACAAGTAATAAGCCTCTACCCTATACAAAGTAACCTAGGGTTTTTTCTGTCTTTAATAGGTTTGCTTTTTGGACTAATGTGGTTGGTTGTGCAGTTGTTGACGTATCGTCCCATTGCAAAGTTTGTACTTATTACGCTTCTTCTTATCGGCGCTGTCTGTGGTTATTTTACTGATGCGTATGGCACAATATTTGATACCAACATGCTTATTAACAGTATGGAGACGGATCATGCAGAAGCAATGGGATTGTTTTCATTCAGTTTATTACTACGTGTGCTTTTAATGGGTATTGTACCGGCTATTATCATTTTTAAATTACCCATTAAGCGCCTGACTTGGCGTTCTGCGCTTCTCCAAAGAGTGATGACTTTAGTATTGGCAATTGCTGTCATAGCCGTCTGCCTATTACCCTTTGGGGATCAATACGCCAGCTTTTTTCGTCAACATAAAATGGTGCGGAACTATGCAAATCCTATCACACCAATCTATTCAACCATTAAATTAGGAACGGATTACCTAGATAAACTAAACCGTCCTGATACCTTGATTCCTCATGCAACCGATGCAAAACATGTGACGTCTGGCACCCAAAGCGTCAAACCTAAACTAATGGTCTTTGTTGTGGGTGAAACAGTTCGGGCAGATCATATTAGCTTAAATGGATACCCACGCGAAACCATGCCTTTGCTAGCCAAACAAACCGATATCTATAGCTTTAAAGAGGCAACCTCATGTGGCACTTCTACTGCTTATTCAGTACCTTGTATGTTCAGTTATGCAGGTAGGGAAGATTATGACTCTAAAAATGCCGCTTACCATGAAAACGTATTAGATACCCTGCATAAACTGGGAGTTAACGTGATATGGCGAGACAATAATTCAAGCTCGAAAGGGGTCGCTGATCGAGTGACGTATCAAGAATTTAAGACATCAGATAACAACCCTATTTGTGATAGTGAATGCCGAGATATTGGCATGTTAGAGGGCTTTGATAAACTAGTAACGCCTCAAGATACTTTGATATTATTACATCAAATGGGCAACCATGGTCCAGCTTATTATGAGCGTTATCCCAAAGAGTTTGAGGTATTCAAACCTGTATGTATGACCAATGAGCTGTCAAAATGCAATACTCAATCGGTTATCAATGGGTATGATAATGCCATCCGTTATACAGATTACTTTTTAAATAACATTATTGAAACGTTAAAGCCTTACCAACAAACTTACGATGTGACGATGATATATGTGAGCGATCATGGAGAAAGCTTAGGCGAAAATAATATATACTTGCATGGTCTCCCCTACTCAATTGCCCCCAATGAACAAAAACATATTCCCGTCATTATTTGGTCACCTTCAAGTAATCATATCGACAAATCAAGTATTGAAGCCTTATTAAATAAACCGGTGTCTCATGACTTTATTACCCCGACTTTGCTGAATTTTTATGGCATCAGTTCTGAGGAAACGAAAGGTAAGCCGACTTTTTTCAAAACGTTATCTAAGTGACATTTATGAATACACCTGATCCCAAAAACTCTGATAAGGTTATACCTAGTCAAATCACCGACAAATGCCACATACTTATTATTGAGGATAATCCTGATATCGTCGCTAATATTTATGCTTTTTTTGAGCCTAAAGGGTATGAATTAGACAATGCTTATAACGGTAAAAGCGGTCTTAATTTGGCATCACAAAATCGTTATGATGTTATATTACTTGATGTCATGCTACCGGGAATGGATGGTACGCATCTGTGCAAAACACTGCGTCAAAAATGGCATGTTAAAACCCCGATATTAATGTTAACGGCTCGGGATACTATTTCGGACAAAGTGATAGGGTTTGAGAGTGGCGCTGATGATTACTTAGTCAAACCTTTTTCTCTAGTGGAGCTTGAGGTGCGCATTAAAGCCTTAGTGCGACGTCATCAAAATAAACACTTTGAAGAAGAGTTGAAAGTAGATACACTGGTATTAAACACCCAAACTCATACTGTTTATAGAGACGGTAAGTTAATTAAAGTTACGCCGATAGGCTTTAAGATTCTTAAGACATTAATGAGCGAAAGCCCAAGCTTGGTTAGTAAAACTGACTTAGAAATTAGCGTTTGGGGGGATGATATACCGAGCAGTGATGCACTTCGCACCCATCTACATACGCTTCGCTCACAGGTCGATAAACCTTTCGATAAACCCTTGATTCACACGGTATCTGGTGTCGGTTATCAGATTGTTAGTTCTAAATTGGATTGAACCAATACTATGTTTAAAAAAAATAGTGTGTTTGAACTCAACTCAATAAAAACAAAGTTTCGCCTGTCCTATATCTTATTTGCCATCATGCTGTGTTCTACCTTCATTTTTATATTCTATATCGCCGAAACAAAAATCGAAAAGTCTTTAGTGCAGAGTAGGTTACAACAACAATTGCAGTTAAGCTTAAAGGAAAACGGGGATCAATCGGTTTATCACAGCAATCCAGGAATAAATATCTATAAGTTTCAATATGCCCCTGAAAACTTAAAGCATTTAGCGACTGATACCGTTCAAGAAATCGAAGTCATCAGTAATGGAAATAACTCAGAGTTGCATTACTTTAAATATAACTATGAAAATCAAACCTATCTTTTAACTTATTTAGAAAATGCTACACTTTTAGATACCCAATATCCAGTTTTAACCATTTTTGAAAATATAGAAGAAATCATGTATGAAGCATTGCTTGGTGCCTTGCTATTGAGTATTTTACTTGCTTTTATATTCTCCTATTTATCTTCAAAAGCGATTATAAAACCAATTTTAGATTTAAAAAATGCGGTTGAAACCGATTATCAAGACTTAAGTCAATTATCCAATGTACCCACAGAAGTTGAGGTGCTTGCACGCACTATTGAAAATAAAAACAGACAACTCTCAAGTTTTTTGTTACGTGAACAATTATTCACAGGAGATGTCAGTCATGAACTGCGTACTCCGTTAACGATTATTATGGGGGCGTCAGAGGTGCTAGAGTCTCAGCTTAATGAGGATAGCCCCTTACGAGAATTCACCACTAGAATTAATAAGACCGCTAAAGATACCTCACAAATGATCAGTGCCTTATTATTATTATCAAGAGCCCCAGAGCAACTTGACACTCCTCAAACGATTATTAATGAGGTTGTACATTTAGAAGTTGAGCGGCTTAGCTATTTAATTAAATATAAGCCTGTCATCTGCACCGTTCATTCTGACCTAGAATATAGCGCCTACGTCCGCCCAGAACTCCTTAAAATGGCCGTTGGAAATTTAATAAAAAATGCCTTTCAATATACGGACGAGGGTGACGTTGTTATATCTATAGATGACAAGAAAATATCTATTGCAGATACAGGAATGGGCATACCTGAAGCTAAGACACATTTGATGTTTGAGAGATTTAATCGATTAGAATACTCCAATCTTCATAGCATTCATCATGAAAGCACTATTCATGAAAGTACTAAGCCCGACAGCAGTATTCATGAAAGTACTAAGCACGAAAACCCTAAGCATAAAAACAACAACCAGGAAAGCGCTAATCATGAAAGCATCAATCTAGAGGATAATATTAATAAAATACCCTCCACTAGTCCTTACTCTAAAGCTAATGTTGAGGGAACGGGTTTAGGGTTGAGTATTGTTCAGCGTATTATTTCGCATATGGGCTGGCGTATGACCTATCAATCAAATGAAACTGGCGGCAGTACCTTTACTATCTTTTATCAATAACTTAAACCTATAGTCAGCGAACTACTAAACGGTTACAACGTTTACCTTGTTAAGCCTACTCCCATATTACTTGCTACTTGCACTCGGTTGACTTGTAACCATTTTAGACTTCTTTGACTATATAACCCGATTTTAATTTACAAGGCTGGTGCTTTGGGCATAGAAATTCAAGACATTGAATCAGAAATGCTGCGCTTAAGCCACATCCTACCTTAAAACTTGAGAATGAGGTAGTCATTCATAAAGGATTTAGAATTTAATAAACCCACCTTAACGCTTTCTTAACCCGCCTCTGTATATACTCAAATTATCGCTTAAAACAGAGCACTTTTTATGACCAATGTTAAATCCAATGAACATCAAAACGAGACAACTCACGTTATTGGTGAAACACCATTAGATGTCTCACAAGCGCTAAACGCTGATAGTTTTGCAGGAAAGGCGAAAGGCAACAAGGGTATCGTTCGTATCATAAAAGCGACAGGGTACTCTTTAGATGGATTTAGAGCGGCTTATAAATATGAAGCGGCTTTTAGACAGGTATTGTGGCTGAATATTATTTTATTTTGCTTCACCATACTTCTGCCCTTAAGTATTGCCCTTAAAATGATACTAGTCGTCGCCTCGTTCCTATCCCTTATTGTGGAGTTAATTAACACCGGTATTGAGGCCAGTGTCGATCACACCTCCACTGCGCAGCATCCTTTGGCAAAAGTGGCTAAAGATGTCGGTTCTGCAGCGCAGTTTTTAGTATTATTACTACTATTCATTTTATGGATGATAGCGTTATCAGAATTATTCTAGGTCTAATCCACGTGTCAAACAAACTAAAAGGCTTTACTCATCCTAAATCTCTCATAAGAGATCCTATAAGAAATCATGTGCACTTAAAAAGCTTCTGTTTCAACACATGGCTTTTTTTGTTAGCTCTAGCGGTGTTCTCGACTTTAATGTTTGAACATAGTGGCGTTGATGTCACTATTAGCAATTTGTTTTATCATAACGAGCAATGGTTAATTGAAAAAAATGCCCAACCTTGGCGTGCTATTTTTTATGACCTACCAAAAAGGCTGATTATAGTATTTGGGATATGGTTAATAGTAAGTCTATGGTGTCAATGGTCATTACAACGTCGAATAAAAGACATAAATAACAATAATATTAAGAATACTAATAAAATTAAGAATAAAAATGAAAATAAAACCAGATCAAGGGTTAACGATTTAATCACTATATTTGGCAAATTATCATTAACTTTCACCCCTCGTGAATTAAGTTATATCTTAATATCACTAATAGCCGTCCCCTCCATTATTGCTACTCTAAAAACGTTAACGCATGTTGCTTGTCCAAACCAATTAACATTATTTGGTGGTCAATATGCCTACCTATCCTTGTGGCAGGATGTTATATCTCAAACATCTGCCAAATGCTTTCCAGCCGCTCATGCTAGCGCTGGATTTGCGTTATACGCTATTGCTTACCTACCTCGTTTTTATCGTTTAAAAAATAAAATAATCCTGTTAGTTACCTTATTGGGTTGGACAATGGGATTTTATAAAATGATGATTGGTGATCATTTTTTTAGTCATACGTTGGTTTCTATGTGGCTGTCATGGTTTATTGTTTATGGGATTGCAGGGATTATCTTTAAAAATAATATTAACTTTAATAAAATTTGAAAAACTTCGAAGACTATACAATCTTTTTAAAAATATTGCATCATTGCAAAGAAGATCCTATTTACTTAGGGAATCTTTTGGAAGGTTAGTTTGAACAGATATAATATATTTCAACAGGTCACGGTCAGTAAATCAGAGGTAAACTTAATAACCTAATTTTTCATACTAAGTAATTTAAGTTTGATTGCCGTGAATTGGTGGACTAATTGATATGAGAAACTAGTTCATAATGTTTAATACATACTTTATGAGTATGTACTATTGTTTTTATCAGATAAATTGAGTAGATGTCCTTTTTTAAATATAAATAGCCATTAACGTGCGTGAAACAGTGTCCTTAATGATTGTTAAGCTATATGCTATATACAGTCAAACACCTGTTTTAATATTGTTTCTTTAATTAGCTACCACGCGCTCAACTCCTATATGTTCCTGCTTTGTAAACCACTAGTAAGTTGAGATGATTTAGTGCTTGATTCTAGTCATGCAATACTACAACAATAATCTTACCGCCCTCTAGCAATTATCACATTTGTTTTATAACTTCAATTCATAGGATATGTCTAATGCTCATCCAACAAAATAACATCTATAACAAGAGCTAATATCATCGCTATGCAGGCTCGTTAACGCTATCCACCTAATATAGTATCAATTGGCATATCCTCTAAATCATAAATCTCCAGCTCACTCATGACTTTAATAACATTATGCACGGCTAGAGTTACTCTAGCATAAAAAATTAAGGGGCTGAAGTAGATAAGCACTATGCTAAACTACTTTTATGAAGCTAACCCGTTGTAAATTAAGTAAAAAAGTACAATTAAAGCTGCTTGAATACTTTGTGCTTGAAGTAACTGCTCGTTCAGCGGCTGATATACTCGGTATACAACCAAATTCAGCTATCTTATTCTATCGAAAGATAAGACTTGTTATTGATTAATACCAAGGGCCTTATTATTAGCAGTTTAAAATTGGATACGGGTCTACATCAAGAAAAAGTAGGCCCATGATCCAACGATAACGGATGCAATAATATTTAATAAAACGCCAGTTCGTACCATCTCGGATTGTTTAATCAATCCGGTACCAAACACAATAGCATTGGGCGGAGTTGCCACAGGTAACATAAACGCACATGAAGCACCGATACCAATAATCATCACTAATACATGCGTCGGTATACCCATCTGCTCTGCAATAGCGACGAAAATAGGTACCAGTAATGCCGCTGAGGCTGTATTCGAGGCAAACTCGGTTAGGAATATAATAAATAATGCCATCGCCAATAAGATGATAAACAGGGGTGCAGTTGCTAACGCGCCTGCCACCGTCTCCCCCATCACCACAGAAGCACCGGATAGTTTCAATACATTAGACAGCGCAATACCGCCGCCAAATAGCATCAATACACCCCAATCGGTGTTATCAGATACCTGCTTCCAAGAGACTAGCCCGAAGCTGACTACAGCGGCAGCGGCTGACAATGCAATGATGGTATCTGTCTTTGCGATACCAAAGGTAGCACCAATCTTCTTACTGAATATCCAAGCGAGTACCGTTAGTACGAAGATAATAATGGTTAATACCCTAGACTTAGTCCATGGAATATCAGCGGCCTTTACTTGCGTAAACTTAACGTTTAAGTTGGGTTTTAAGAACAAATACATCGCACCGATTAATAATGGCAGCAGTACCAGCATCATTGGAATACCAAATTTCATCCAATCTGCGTTTGATAGTTGCAGCGCTTCTGCAGCAATGCCGTTTGGTGGGGAGCCGGTAATTGAGCCTAGGCCGCCGATACTGGCAGAGAATGCGATACCCAGTAAAATAAACACAAAGGTACCACGGTCCTTCTCTCTATCTACTTGTGTCAACATACCAATAGCAAGAGGCAGCATCATCGCCGTGGTTGCTGTATTTGATATCCACATGGATAAAAACGCAGTTGCTGCAAATAGTAGCATCACCGCATTACCCAGTCGCCCACCAGATAAAGCAATGATATTTAATGCAATTTTGGCATCAAGCTTTTGTACATGCAGAGCGGCTGCCAGCGCAAAACCACCAAAAAATAGATAAATAAGAGGGTTCGAGAAGCTTGATAGCGCTTTGGTAGTATCAAAATCTGGGATACCAATGACTGCACCAATAATCGCCACCAATAGTGCTGTGATGGTAACGTGAATAGCTTCGGTCAGCCAAAGCCCACCGATGAATACTAATAAGGACAAGCCCTTATTCACATTAACATCAAAGGGTAAGACATTAAAAAGTATCAGGCTAATAGCAGCAAACAAGGCAACAACAATTAAGCCTTTGCCAGTACCCTTGGGAAAAGTATCGGTAAATAGGTATTCATTGCCATCATTGGGTATGTGGTTGTCTAAGTTTTGATTGTCATTGGGCGATGGTCGTACGTTATTAGGCTCTGTCATCGGGCATCCTTATCCATAAAGTAGTTGTGTATACCTTTAATTCTTCTCAACTATAGTACAACATTTAAACCAATTAATTAACTATCATAACAGACCGTCAATTTTTTATTAAGATACCAATTCGACCTCGATTTCAATCAAAGATTCACTAATTAATGAGCAACTCGATAAGCTTAATAAGAGCTATCTTAATCTACTGCGCCTGTGGGCGGAATGTTGAGGATAGCTTTTATTTCTAAAGGGTCTACTCCTGAATCAAATAGTCATAAAGCGAGTCTTCCACTGGCTTATCAAGTAAGAATCTAAAATGAACGACTGGCTGTCCTTTGTCAGTCTCCCCTTGCTCAATCGAATCAGGCTCAATGGCAACATCGCCTAAATAATAAAAATCTGTGCCCTCACCATCTTCTTTTTTAACAAACAAAAGTATGCGCTTAGAGTCGATGACGTTCTTAATCTCAGCACTGCAAAGTTTTCTGTTTGATCGTGACTCCCAAGCAAACTCAGAAGGATTAATAAAGTGGTCGTTGTAATTAATATCACCTTCTAACTCTTCTGCCTTATGATAGGTAACGAAGCAAGGCGTGACCTCATTTCTTGTTCTATAACCGTAAACAGTACTACTAATATCTTGTTCCCAGTTTAATAATCGGCAAACATCTTTCCTGCTGTATTTGTGATATCTAAGTAGACCATCGACGTACTCTTTATCAGAAAAAACAGCGTTAAATGTGGCAATGGAATATTCAATCGAATCAACGAAAAATAGCTTAAACGTATCGTTTGCTAATGCCTTTTTTAAGCCTTCACCTAAGTTAAAGACATCATCTTCTAGCCTAATATTGTCATAGTCTTTTTTGATGAAATTAAAGTTAATATTAATCAGCAGTGATTTGATGGTTTCATCATCAATAATATAGCCATACATGCTTTGTATTGCGCTTATAAAGTCGTCTTTATGTAGACTACCCTCTTCAATCAGTCGTCGTAGTAATAAACTTTCCTCAACACGCTTGCCGTTATTGATATTAAGCGTAAACAGCTCTAGAAGTGTCTTTAAATCTGGTGAAACTGTGCCTTGATAATCGTTTTCAACTCTTTTAATGAAGTTTAAATAAGACTTTGAATATGATGCGAATAACCACGGGTCTCTTGATCCATACTTGATGAAATCCATCATCATCGGGATTCTACCCGTCTTATGTTTTAAGTCCTCGTAGTCCTTTTTTAAATCCGCTAACTTTTGCATATTGGCATTTTTGATAGACTCAAAAATCTTTTCTCGTGCTATCTCATCAAAATTAACGGTCGATGCACCTGGAATAAAATCACTGCCACTTCGAATCAGTTTTCGAATCGTATCTTTGTTAAACGAGCGGTCACCATACAAGGCAATAGGCACTAAATAGTTATTGGAATAATTGCCTATAAAGTCGATAACCGTTAGATACTCTTTACCTTCTGCTTTTCTTAGACCTCGACCCAATTGCTGTACAAAGATAATGGCCGACTGAGTCGGTCTTAACATCATAATTTGATTCACGCTCGGTATGTCGATACCTTCGTTGAAAATATCTACCGTAAAGATATAGTCAATTTTGTCACTGTCTTTGCTCTCTAGCCGTCGAATCGCCTCTAATCTGTCATCCTCTGAACTTGCACCTGATAAAGCGATAGAAGGATAGCCCTGCCTGTTAAATTCATCGGCCAGTTGTGCCGAAATTTTATTGCTCGAACAAAATACCAGACCCCTCACTTCTCCAGAGTCGGTACCATAGAATTTGGATTTGGCAATAATATGGCTCACTCTCTCTTGGCTAGTCAATTTATTAAAGTCTGAATGCTCATCAATGACTTCATTATTAACAGTTATATCTGTCACCCCATAATAATGAAATGGCGATAGCATACCTTCATCAAGCGCACGATGCAGTCTAATCTCATAAGCAAGATTGTAATTAAACAGCTCAAAGATATTAGCCCCATCCGTACGTTCTGGCGTCGCTGTCATTCCTAGTAAGAAACCAGGATTAAAGTGCTTTAATATCGCCTTGTACGAATGCGCGCCTGCCCTGTGGGTTTCATCAATAACGATGTAGTCAAAATACTCAGGACTAAATAGATCTAAGTTCTCTTGTTTTGATAAGGTTTGTACAGTCGAAAACAGATAGTCACATTCGGTCTCTTTATATTGACCCGAGAACAGACCCATAGATATTTTAGGGTCTAATAAGCTTTTAAAAGTTCGCATTGCATCTTCAGCAATCGTTCTTCTATGCACAATGAATAAGAACTTTTTAGGCCGATATTGCTGTACATCAAAGGCAGATAAATAGGTCTTACCTGTTCCCGTCGCAGAAATAATAAGCGCTTTATTCTTACCCTGTTTACGTGAATCACTTATGTTTTTTAAGGCCTCATGCTGCATTCGATTTGGCGTGACTGACTTAGGTATGATCTTTTCCTCTGCAACCTTAACCTGCTGTCTGAGTAACTTTGCTCTATTCCAAACCTGTGAATACTCTTGAATAAAGTCAGGCGTGACATCTTTTGCTACCGCAAGCTCTTTATCAAATTCACTAATGACTTGCTCATATAGCAGTCCATCATCAGTAGTTGAAACTTTTAGATTCCACTCCTTATTGGAACAAAGGGCACTTGCGGTAAGATTACTACTGCCAATTATGACGTTATTTGTACGACCGTGTTTAAACAAATAACCTTTTGAGTGAAGGTCATTGGTCGCAATTTTTAAAACAATATTCTTAAATTTAGACAACTTTCTTAACGCATCAGGCTGGGTAAAGTTTAAGTATTGCGAAACAAGTAGCGTCCCTTTAACGTTTCTTTTCTCAAGCTCTTGCAGGCAATTAATAATGGTTGCGACACCACTATTTGTCACGAAAGCGACAGAGATATAAAACTCATCGCAGCCACTGAGCTCTCTTAATAAAGTAGATAAAAACTTCTTACCTTCTTTTTTATCATTGGTCAGCAAAGCAGCCTGATAATTTTTATTGGCATTATAATGTTTGTTGATAAAGCTCTTTTTTAGGCTTTGATCCAGAGAGTTAATCTCCATCATCTAGCCATCTCCTCAACCAATTTATTGACGATAGGAATATCAGCAGCAGCCCAATCTAGCTGCTTTAGTTCACTAACATTCAACCACTTAAATGAGATGTGCTCTGACAGCTCAAACTCTCTGGTTGGCGTCGAACAGATAAATGCATGCATCTGAATCTTAAAATCAGGATACTCGTGATTCACAATTAAAAAGTCTTGTTCAACAGCCACGTTCATTTTCAGCTCTTCGTAAATCTCTCTAACCACAGTCTCTTGTGGTGACTCACCCGATTCTATTTTGCCGCCTGGAAATTCAAACTTTTTTGAAATGTACTCAAGTTTATTAGGACCCCTTTGAACACATAATATCTTGTCATTATTTATAATAATCGCTGCCGCTACATTCACTTGTTTCATTATTTCTATGCCCTTAAAATTTATAAATACTATTATTCTTATTAAATGCCGCTATTTTAAAGATTATATATGTTTGATTGAATTATCAATATCACTGACATCTATCACTTTATCAAGTATTTATCGCATTATAATAAGGGTTTAGACACCAGAAACATATCTTAACCTCCCCGTTGACTGTTTTACACGCTACTCTATGTTTTAACAAAAACTCTAGAGATATCGACCCTCGGATTTGAAATACTTTATATCAGAACATCAAGATTTATATGATTTATCAGTATTTAAGGAGTTCACTATGAAAACCTTATCAGTATTAGCAACGTCAGTATTATTAACCTTTGGCGCAGTGGCACCAAGCGTTGCAGCGACCACATAAAGTGCCACCACACAAGGTCAAATTGGCATTAATAAAGCCATCAGCATTGCCAAACAAAAGGCGCAAGGTAAATTAAAAAGTGTTGAGTTCGACGATGATGACGCAGAATATGAAGTAGCGTTTGCCTCTACCACGAGCAAATCTGAAGTCAAAATCAATTCACGCACAGGCGCTATCAATAGCAACATACAAAAGCGTTTAGACAGTGCCGAAGTGGCAAAATATACAGCATTAAACAATGCCAAAGTAGACTTAACCAAAGCGATGCAAATCGCTGCTCGCCAGTCAAAAGGCCGAGTCATTGAGGCGGAGTTTGATGTTGAGAACACCACGCCAGTCTATGAAGTGAAAACGGTACGTAGCGGCGAAGAATATGAAGTGGTCGTCAATGCCAATACGGGCCGTGTCATTAGCATGGAGCGTGATTAATCCCATTTATGCACTCACTACCAGTCACCGATTAATAACGACTTGTTTATTGTTTAATGAGTAACAACCACTGGCTTAAACAATAGCCGCATTGGCTATTTACCCCTTACAGGCTAGGTTCTGTAGGGGGTAATTTTTGTGGAGCGTATAAGACTGATATACTACAACTATAAATAGGCAGCCCGAATAAACCCCTATAATTTAGCTCTTTACTGACTCGATGACACCGTTGTTTATGATAACCCTATGAGCGAACCTCTCACCTCCACGACTGAGGAAACCACACCGCCACAGCGTAAAATTATTCATCTAGATATGGATGCGTTTTATGCCAGTGTCGAGCAGCGCGACTTTCCAGAGCTTAGAGGAAAGCCTTTGGTGGTGGGCGGTGATCCCAGTGGTCGCGGCGTGGTTGCGGCTGCAAGTTATGAGATACGCAAGTTTGGCGTACGCTCTGCTATGTCTTGCTATGAGGCCAAGCGCCGTTGCCCTGAGGCTATATTTGTACGACCAAGATTTGAGGTATATCGCAGTGTGAGTCAGGACATTCGAGAGATTATGCTCAGCTTAACTGACAAAGTTGAGCCGTTATCACTTGATGAAGCTTATCTTGATGTCACAGGTATCAAAGAGCATCATGGCTCAGCCACTTTAATGGCGAACTGGCTACGCGCGCAAATTTATGAAAAGACGCAGCTACGAGCATCCGCTGGTGTATCCTTTAATAAAATGCTTGCCAAAATTGCCTCCGATATTAATAAACCCAATGGCATTGCCGTTATCACTCCCGAGCAAGCCGAAAGCTTTATATCCAGCCTGCCTATTGAGCGCTTTCACGGTATTGGCAAAGCCACGGCAAAGCGTATGCATGAAATGGGCATATATAACGGTGCAGACTTAAAAGCCATGTCGGTAGATACTTTGGTACATGAATTTGGTAAACGAGGACGCTTTTATTCAGAGATTGCACATGGTAATGATACCAGACCGGTTAAGTCTGAACGCAAACACAAGTCAGTCGGATCTGAGACTACCTTTCGCGATAATTTAAGCGATACTGAAAGCTTGCTGGTACAGATATTTGAACAAAATGCCGATGCCTTTGAACAACTGTCTAAAAAGGGGCGCTTAGGTCATACCATTACCCTTAAAATTAAGTATTCAGACTTCACCCAAATTACCCGCTCACACACACTACACACGCCTTTCCCCAGTGCAGACTCTGCTCATTACTGGCTACGCAAACTGCTTGATGATGCGCCGCGCCATTTACCTATTCGTTTGGTTGGGGTCACATATTCTAACCTTACAACCTTGGACGCTGTGAATAATCAGCCTGATTTATTCGGTCTATAGCCTGTTTATACAACCAACACCTAGTCAAACTGACTCAAAAAAGCCGCGTTTCTGTTAAACTAACCGCCATTATTGATAGCCTAGATATAGGCTACATCTCTCATACCTCAAAATCGATTAAAGACCGCATATGACTCACTCTACTGATCAAAAAAATGACCAACATACAGACACTGCTGGCTATCTGAGTGTCAACGACTATGACTATAATCTGCCTGATGACTACATTGCCCGTTATCCACTGGCTGAGCGCAGTGCCTCACGCTTAATGTACTTACCGGCGCAAACTGGCCCTACTATTGACATTCAAGACAAGCAATTCGCTGACCTACCGGACTTATTAAACACGGGTGACTTGATTGTGTTTAACGACACAAAGGTCATGAAAGCACGTCTGTTTGGTCAAAAAGACACCGGCGGTAAAGTCGAAGTATTGGTCGAGCGTTTAACCGATGACGTGCAGTTTAAGACCAATGAAGAAGGTCAAAAGTTTGAGAATGTGGCACTGTGTCATGTGCGTGCTAGCAAAGCGCCAAAACTTGGGCAGACTGTGTTACTCGGTGATGGCAATATCGAATGTGTGATGATAGGTCGTCATGAGAACTTATTTATCTTAAGCTTTAAAAATCCAATCTTGCCAGATTTAGAACACTATGGTGAATTGCCGATCCCGCCGTATTTTGAACGTCATGCTGATGAAACCGATAATGTACGCTATCAAACTGTGTTCCATGACCCAGCCAAGCTAGCCAGCGTGGCGGCGCCAACCGCTAGCCTTCATTTTGATGATAAAGTGCTACAGCAGCTTGCCGACAAAGGCATTCACACCGCTTACGTCACCTTGCATGTTGGCGCTGGCACATTTGCGCCAGTCAAAACCGATAACTTACTCAATCACACCATGCACAGTGAGTATGCCAATCTGCCACAAGACACTGCGGACTTAATTAATCAGACGCATAAAAATGGCAACAAAGTGATTGCTATTGGCACCACCGTTACCCGTGTACTGGAAACGGCTTATCAAAAGACTGCCAATGACAACGCAGAGGTTTCCGCTTGGTCGGGCGATACTGATATCTTTATCTATCCTGGCTTTAAGTTTGGGGTGATTGATACGCTATTAACCAACTTTCATTTGCCTAAATCAACGCTATTAATGCTGGTCTCTGCGTTTGCTGGCAAACCTAATATTGAGCAGGCTTATCAACATGCTATTGAGCAAAAATACCGTTTCTTTAGCTATGGTGATGCCATGCTATTAGAGCGTCTGAGGTCATAATTACTATTGGCAACAAGAATATCTATGTCTTATAATGTATTAATCACGTTAATAATATGTTTATTTCAGGTGAATCTAACTCACTAAAGTTTAAACCAGCAATATATTCTTAAGTCTATGTAAACTAAAACGAGAATACTTATGAACCCTTATATTAAAATCACGACCCTTATATTAGCCACTGCTTTAACCGCTTGTGGTGGCGATTCATCTGATTCAAGTCCTACTACTAAAGCAGCTAATCCGGCCTCACCTAAAAATATACAAGGGTATTATGAAAGTATCGTGCAAGCTGACAATGGAGATGAACTTGTATTAACCATGTTGGTTAAACCTAATGGAGAATATTTCGGTAGCTTCAATAACTACATAGGAAATACGACTGCCTACAACAAAGAAGTTTTTAGTGTTTATAGTGGAGAACTTACTCTCCAAGATAAGGTTATTTCAACTCAAGTCACTGAGTTCGATGATGCTGATCTTATTAGTACTATTCGTAATTATTCTGCTACTGCCAACCATACACCAAAACAAAGTATCGTATTTGATCTAACCAATACTAATACAAGTCTTGATAAGAAAGCTTACACCCTATCCTATATAGATTTTAACGGTTTACCATTAAATGACTTTAGCGGGACTTACACTGGCGCAATTTCCCAAGTAGCTTTCAAAAACAATATATCTTCTATGACTATCAGCAACACAACAGATGCCAATCGTAAAAGCTTAAATCTTAACTATTCTCAAAACTGTCGTTTTGAGGGCTCCATAATAGACAACAATTATGACATCAAGTTTTATGATTACGATGGTCACTTCTTCGGTACAGGGTGCCCAAGTACTGATCGTTTCCACGGTGTCACCTATGTTTTGAATAATACTTTTATATTAGTAGGTACTAACGATAACAAAACTAAAGAAATGAGGGTTCTTAAGCTGGGATTTAATAAATAATCATCCTAATCACTTAACTAAACATTAAAATCTCAAATTCTAGAATAGGTTTGAGATTTTTTTGTACACGCCTTTATGCTGATAGCGTTTATTTATAAAATAACCCGAATCTCAACTCTTTTTTCTTAACCCTTAATTTTAAAGGACTTAAAATATTTACTTCTGTAGCCTTATTTTTATAAGCCTTTAATTATCAATAACTTATAAAGAGCTTAGAGTAGGGTAAAATAATAAAATCGCTTTTCTTATTTAATTAGCGCAATTTAACAAATGAGAATAATAGGATGCACAAGATTACTCCCATTAATTCAATGGACAATAAACCTGAAAAATACCAATTATTGCTTAAACAAGCCGAATCTATCATTAGTAATGAAAGTGATTTAATTGCCAACATGGCGAACCTAACTGCCCTACTTAAGGACACCTTTGGCTGGTTTTGGATTGGCTTTTATCGCGTTGATACTGCATCGAATCAGCTTATTCTTGCGCCATTTCAAGGCCCTCTAGCCTGCACTCGTATTGATTATGGCAAAGGTGTCTGTGGTGAGGTTTGGCAGTCTGGCGAGACCCAAATCGTCGATGATGTGAATGCGCATCCGAACCACATTGCTTGCTCATCATTATCACAGTCAGAGATTGTGGTGCCGATAAAAAATCAAGACGGTGAGGTTGTTGCGTTATTAGATATCGATTCAGATAAATTGGCGACGTTTGATAAAGTCGATGGTGAGTATTTGGAGAAGTTGGTTGAGTTGTTGAAGTAGTTTTTATAAAAAATATGAAGTTCATGGCAACTTTGTCTTTTTTAAGATTTTAAATACTTTATCTAGATAGGCAAAAGAAAGCTGACGATCACTGCATTGAATATAAGCTCTTAAACAATTCGTTACCAGTCTTAAAAACGTCACTTGCTTTCATCTAGTTCTATACATGCCAAGTTAAATCCATTATCACAGCTTTGTTGTAACAAGGATGCAGCTGTTACATAATCTTGATTAACGCCGATGCCTTGTTCATATAAGACAGAAAGATTAAATTGAGCTTCTACATGCTTCTGGTTTGCAGCCGCTTGTAGCCATTTAAATGAGTGTGTCAGATTTTTCTCGACGCTTTGACCAGTGCCATACATTAATCCAAGTTTAAATTGGGCATCTGCATTACCCAATTTGGCTTCTTTCTGAATTGCATTAGTTAAAGTCATACTCACACTTAACATTTAAAAAATTATGTATCATACAGAAATACTATATTAATAGTATGAGCTTAGAAGGTTATTAATTGACTCAAAATATAGAAAGAGCAGAACCAAAAATATTTGTATATTAATACATTATAAGCGCAAAAAAAGCGAGACTGGCTAAGCCAATCTCGCTTTTACTCTCAAGCAACTGCCTAAGACTTGAATGACTAAATATTAAAGACTATTCAAGCTCTAAAGCCGGAACTTCTTGACCACGTTTGTGATAAAAATCAGCCACAAACTCATCGAAAGTGTCGTTATCAATCGCATTACGAATGCCTTGCATCAAGCGCTGATAATAACGTAGGTTATGAATGGTCGCTAATTGTGCGCCCAGCATTTCTTTGCATTTGTTTAAATGATAGAGATAAGCACGGCTGAAGTTTTGGCAGCAATAGCAGTCGCATTCTGGGTCAAGTGGACCTGTATCTTCACGGTATTGACTGTTGCGAATACGCACCACGCCTTGGTTCTCTTCATTGCCAGTCACAAAATAATGACCATTACGGGCGTTTCGAGTTGGCATCACGCAGTCAAACATATCCACGCCGCGTCGTACCGCTTCTAAGATGTCTTCTGGCTTGCCCACTCCCATTAAATAGCGCGGTTTGTCCGCTGGCATGATCGCTGGCATATAATTTAATACACCGATCATCTCATCTTTAGGCTCGCCTACTGACAGGCCACCAATGGCGTAACCATCAAAGCCAATCTTTAATAATCCCTCCATGGATTGACGACGCAGGTCTTCATACATACTGCCCTGCACAATCCCGAATAAGGCATTGGTATTGCCCAGTTTGTTGTGCTCATCGACGCAGCGCTGACCCCAACGTAACGATAGCTCTAGTGATTTTTGTGCTTCACCAAAGGTCGCAGGATAAGGCGTACATTCATCAAACTGCATCACAATATCTGAGTTTAATGAGTACTGGATTTGCATTGATTTTTCAGGCGATAAAAACACTTTAGCGCCATCAATCGGTGATTTAAATGCGACGCCTTCTTCGGTAATTTTACGCATTGCACCAAGGCTGAATACTTGGAAGCCGCCTGAGTCTGTCAAAATAGGCTTATCCCAGTTCATAAACTGATGCAAACCACCGAACTTATCGATAATATCCGTACCAGGACGCAGCCATAAATGGAAGGTATTTCCCAAGATAATATCGGCACCAATGTCCTCTATATCACGTGGTAGCATGCCTTTTACGGTGCCATAAGTACCGACTGGCATAAAGGCTGGAGTTCGAATATCACCGTGAGCCAAATGGACGGTGCCTCGGCGCGCACGTGATTCGCCCGCTGCGGTTTTGTGTAGGGTAAATTGCATAGAATTAACTCTGAATAAATAGATTTAAAAATAGGATGAAAACTAGATAGTGCTTAAGCCAAAGGAAGTCGTGATTCGGTTGATTTGTACTAATGCGCTCAATGAAACAAACCGGCGTTAATCGGCATTAATGAATAATACGAATTATAACATTGCTGGAATAATTGAGGTTGGCTATTGGGTATAATTGTTACGCTCACCAAACCACCCATTAACGGCTAATCATAGAATTAGCTAGTAATCGTTTGTTTACTTTGGTATAAAAGCGGTAGCACTGCAATAATCACTCGACTTCATACCTTATTTATGAGGCATAAATCGTGTATATCAATGCTGCCATAAATGACCGTTTATTTTACAGGGAATAGTTCTGACATGATGTGCATTCGTAAGCAGCGCCCCGCGTTCTCAACAACCTTAGGCATGTCACTGTTATTGCTCGTTAATGTGTCTGCTATGGCAAATATATCTGTAGCACCTATAGCCCAGACACCCTCTACTTTTAGCGTATTAAAGACCCAAATTATTAAAAGCCACGCCCTGCCAACACTTGGTACTTCTTCAAATAATTTTACTGCTTTAAGTCTGATAAACAACCAGACTCTGCCTCCCCTATTTAATAATACTTCTTCTACCGGCTCGCTCAATACGCTGTCTAACAAAGGTGAATACACACCGCTGAATCTATTGGCAGCCAATAAAATGCCCGTTCTTATTAAAGACTTAAAGCCATCTATTAAAGATGTATCAAATCATCAGCGCTTTCAGCCACTATTTCTATTTAATACAGTACCGCCAATGATGCCAACGACTGAGTCTTTTAATAAAAACATCAACAGTTTGCCCTATTATTTATCAGACAATTTGCCAAATTTTGCTAAAGAATAACCGCCAGACCCTATTATTAAAATCATAAGCCGCCTAACATTGACTTAATCTATTTTACTTATCTCACATCACTACTTATATTATGATGACATACAATTTAAAGGTGAGGACCATTTTATGCTGTTAAAGATTACCATCGTTTTTATTTTAATTGCCCTAATAACAATCCTCGCCTATATCATTTTGCGTCATAATGATGGCGACGCCATGCCAAGTAAACAAGGCAAGCATAAGCTGCCGCCTGAGCCTGCTAAAATAAGAGAGAATAACTACTTACATAATCCAGAAGCAAACGAACCTATTGCCAAAGCTACAGCAGACAGCTTACCTGAGAATCTAAAAAATCAGGCGCCATTAGCAGAAAAACCAACAGACCAAAACCTAGAGCAATCGGCTGCAAAGGCAGTAGATAAGAAGGATGTCTTAGCCTCTTCTACTGCGCCTGTAACTACACTAGAGAACACACCTAAAGATTTACAGCCAGAAAAACCTGCGACTAAAGCTATTGACGAGCCTAAAGTAGATAAGCCCAAGACGGCTGAGGTTAAACAAACAGATACCGCTCATAAAGCAATCGTTTCAGATGACGATACTGCTAAAACAGATACGAGTAATCAACCTTCTTTGTCTAAAGCAACCTTTAAGCCAATCAAAACCAACACAGCTGCTAAACCAGAAGCACCGATTACTATTGATAATTCGGCCAATACCTTAGCCGAAACCAAGGCTAAACCTGTCACTGAAGCTGAAACCAACACTGACGTTGAACAACCGAAAACTGATGCTGAGCAACCTATCGTAGTTGCTGCCAAGCGAGTTGAAAAGACAGAAGCGACATTAGCTGATATAGAGGCAAAACCAGAGCCAACATCGAAATCGGATGTGAAAACGGAATCTAAAGTTGATGACTTATCACGCTCAGAGTCAAAAACACATACCATTACTATTAAGCCTGCAGCAGCGCCAGAGATTAGTGAAGACACACAGGTCACTAGCAATCGTTACATCGTAGATAATGAAGAGAGTCAGAAGTCACCATTAAAAACTGATAGCTCTTTAACAAATACCGCTTCAACTGAAAGCTGCGTATCTGATAACGCAGCAGCTAACGACTTAGTTTCTAGCCTGCCAGCTGACATAGACTCACAGGTTAATGAGACAGCGGGTCAAAGTAATTCTCAAGACGCAAAACAGGTAAACGACGATACGACAAGCGAAAGCGAGTCAATGCCTGCCTTTGACTTTGTTAAGCAGATTGATAACGCACAGCTTACGTTAGATCTAGCTCATCAATACTTAGAAGTCGGTGAGTATGACAGCGCTAAACGTTTGGTAAGAGAAGTTATTTTGTCTGATGATGCTACAGCAGCGCAGAAGCAGAATGCACAAGATGTACTCGACCGCTTATATTAAAAATCACTAAATAGGCAAACCTCATAGGCAAACTTCTTTTGAAAAGGCATCAGATACTCACTTGGTGCCTTTTGTATTTTAGTCTCGGCTTAGAAGCGGTATACTGTTAGGCTAGCCTGCACGCTGCAAACACAAATACGATTTAGCCTTAAATAATAAGAGCCAGATATCTAATATGACCTCAACACATCGCTCAGATTCGACAGCCAATCTCCACGATCAAGCCAATCCTAATAAGATACAGCTGATTTATGCCGGTGGTACTTTTGGTAGCTATGGCAAACCTTTGGCTGCTCTACCCGCAACAACTTTCTTACCGCTGTTGATGGATAAAGTTCATCAAAATATCAATCCGAATATTGAGGTGTTGCAGAATAGTTGTGTGAAGGATAGTAGCCAGCTATCACCGCAAGATTTGGCGCATTTTTATCAGCTTATTCTGAACCGTTATGCCAAAGGTCACAGGCAATTTGTATTAATCACCGGAACCGACACCTTAAGCTATCTCGGGTCATTTCTGGCAGAGGCCTTCGCCGGCTCTGACATTTGTGTGATTCTAACGGCTAGTATGCGCCCGTTATTCGATGCCAATGACATTCATAACTACAGCATCGATCCCAATAGCGATGCTTGGGGCAATTTATCTGAGGCCATTGGTTTATCTGCGTATGGTGAATCTGGTGTCTACATCACCTTTGCCGGAGAATCTTGGCCGGCTCAAACCGTGCAAAAAATACACAGCCATGACTTAATGGCCTTTACCGGACACAGCCGTGCTGGATATCCAGCGACTAGTTATGTCAAATCCTTGCCTACCGCTAGGCGCAATAACTGGATTTCAGATGCTCAAGATAATTTAGCTCCCCTATTAAATAACGCGCGCGAAGCAGTCGTTGCTACCCTTTACTGCGTACCTAATAACGTTGATTGGATGGTAACCCAGCTAAAGAACTTACTGAACTTGCCACCTTGTGGCGTGATTTTAATTGGCTTTGGTGCCGGCAATATTCCCTTTAGCAAAGTCATTGCCAGTACTATGGACGACCTCTATCGACATGGGCATATATTGGTTTGTACTACCCAGTGCCCTTACGGCGGGGTTAGCGAAGCGTATGCAGCAGGCAGTTGGCAATATGAACATCATGTTCTCTCTGCCGGCAGACTCACTATTCCAGCGGTATATGCGCGCTTAATGTGGCTGCACCTTGCCTATAACACACCTACCCGCCGCAGACAACGTTGGCGTTATAGCGTGACCCAGCAATAGTTCAATAAACGCTCGCATTGATATTAATCTGCACGCCTTTATTCAAATTAAACCTTCCATCATTCAATCAATAGCATTTGGCAATACACATGACATTTGAGACCCAAGCAGCAGCACAAACTTCTATGGATGCACCTTCTGAGAAGCCCACTCAAACCTACGCCCTAGGTATTGAGTTTAATGGCTCAAGCTATCATGGCTGGCAACGACAACAAGAAGTGTTGTGTGTGCAGCAAGTGATTGAAGAGGCGCTTAGTAAAATTGCCAATGAGTCTGTCGAAGTCGTTGCGGCAGGACGCACCGATGCGGGTGTACATGGCGGCAATATGATGGCGCACTTTACTACCAGTGCCAAGCGCGGTATCTATAACTGGCTACGCGGTGCTAATAGTCTATTGCCTGATGATGTGGCGATCCGCTGGATACAGCCCATGCCGGATGAGTTCCATGCCCGCTTTGGTGCCATTGCTCGCCGTTATCGTTATATTACCCTCAATCAGCCGCAGCGCCCTGCCATGCTCAATCACTTAGTAACACACATTCATGAGCCACTCGATTTAGCATTGATGCAGCAAGCGGCAGCTTATATTGTTGGTAAGCATGACTTTAGTAGCTTTAGAGCTGCTGCCTGTCAGTCTAATCAGCCGGTGCGCAATATTCACCATGCCAAACTGTTTGAGCATGGGCAGTTTATTGTCTTTGATATTCAAGCCGATGGGTTTTTGCATCACATGGTTCGCAATTTGATGGGTACGTTATTTGCCATTGGCAAAGGTGAGCTACAACCAGAAGATTACCTACGCATCCTCGAAGCCAAGGACCGTACTATCGCACCGCCGACTGCTTCTCCTGATGGTCTGTACTTTATTAATGCCTACTATCCTGAGCATTTGCAAAAGCTATTACCTGAGCTGCCGCTGACACCGCAGTGGTTAAACTTGGCAGAGTCGCCTTAATGGTTAGCAGGTTGTATGTAAAACATCTCTACTTGCCCTATGCTTACAGGGCATAACAGGAAGCATACACAGTGCTAGTTTGCTAAATTGGCGCTATTTGCGTATAATAATGACCTACAATTCTATTAAACGGGTTAACCCAAATAATTATGGCAAAAAAAGACGACATTATTGAATTTGAAGGCGAAGTCATCGACACCCTTCCAAACACGCTTTTTAAAGTGCGCCTAGAGAATGGTCATGAAATCATTGCCCATATCTCAGGTAAGATGCGCAAACACTATATTCGTATCTTAACAGGCGATAAAGTTAAAGTTGAAATGACGCCTTATGACCTAACTAAAGGTCGTATCACTTACCGTGGCAAGACTTAATCGTCTGCTCTACGTTGAGTTGATAAGATAACAGGTGTCAAACAGCTGATTATCTTATCACTATAGAAAAAGCCGCTAAGTAAGCGGCTTTTTTGCGTGTATAATTTTTAACGGCTCTCTTAATCGGTCAGGCTTAAGCTTAATTATTAAAACTTGATTATTAAAACTTGCTTATTAAAAAAAGTACCCAAATAAAACGGCCCTACTTTTAAAGTAGGACCATTTTATTGTATAGCGGATAATTAAGGATATAGTCTGACAATAGCAATCAAATTTGCTTATTCAAATTCTACTGTCGCATCATCGTCAATTGTACCAAATAAGGCTAGCGCATCCCAGTTAGTAAGACGGACACAGCCTGCAGAGGCTTGACGGCTGATACGCTCAGGATCTGGTGAACCATGAATACCATATGACGGTTTGGTTAAACCAATCCACACCACACCAACTGGATTGTTCGGACCTGGAGGAATAATAGTTTTGCTGCCATCATTCCCAGTATAGGTATAGTTTGGCTCATGGACCTTTACTTTTACCTTATGTGTACCTGAAGGCGATGGTGTCGCGGTGCTGCCCACAGTAGTGGGGTAAGTCGCGACTAAATTGCCGTCCTTATCATAGGCATATAGAGTTTGATTGCTCTTTTTAGCAACCACTCGGCTGACTGCAGCGGTATTTGGATTGCCTGGGTTATATACCGTGATAGTCTCGCCTGCTTTAAAGCTTTTACCTGGATTTAGCTGTTTAAGATACTGCATATCCATATGGAATTTCTCAGCTAGACCCTCTGGAATGCTTTCATAATACATGCCTTCAAGCTCACCTTTGGCTTCTGCACCTGCCGGAATCTTAGTAGTCTTAAAATTCACATCATCATCAGTCAACGTGTAATTAACCAACACAGGTTGATTGGCCAATTCACTGTTATTAGTCAATGCATTCCATGTCTCTTGGTTTAAGTTATTAGTCACTGACAACCCATTGGCTTGTTGGAATGCCTGCATCGCTTTGCGTGTGTTCTTGCCCCACTTACCATCAATAGCACCCACACCATGATGATTCCAGTTAAGCATGGCTTGTACTTTGGTGCCGATGGTTTGATTTAACTTAGTACCTGACTTCCAGTTACTGCTATTTACTTTTTTAGCGGTGCTAGATAAATTGTCGGTAGAGTATTTAAGCGTAGGTAATACCTTATTCAAGGTGCTTTTTACCTCACCGCTGCCCTCTAACTTTTGGCTTACACCAGTTTCAGCGATTGCGCCAGTAGATAATAAGATCGCACAAGCCAGTACAGTCATTTTTTTGGTTAGCCCGAAGGGAGTATGCGTTTGCAAAGTCATTATTAGATATCCTCAAATTAATGCAATATAAATGGTTAAATCAGGCGCTTGGTTCTAGTTGGCTTATCGTTATTTAATTGGCAGTATTGGCCTATAGCTAATAGATAAAAATTAAAAATTAAAACCGTTTGCCCTGCTAGATGTTCTTCTTATTGTGTGATGTCTATATTACCTATTAAGTAAGATGCTTTGAACGGCATAAAAGTTAAGATATGCTAACTTATGTATATCTGAACGTAAAAAAACGCATCAGACTCTTAAAGAGTGTAATGCGTTTTGAATTTTAATGGCCTTGTGCTTTGAGCCTTAACGATGTATCGCTTGGCTTATTGCAGTTTGGCAAGTACCGCTTGACCCATCTCTTTACAGCCAACCACTTTGAGGCCTGCCTCAGAGCTGTCCATGATATCGCCTGTACGTAGGCCATCGTCTAATACATCGCTAACCGCTTGTTCAATCGCAGCGGCTGACGCTTCATGCTTAAAGGTATAACGCAGCATCATCGCAACGGATAAGATAGTCGCCAATGGGTTAGCCTTATCCTGACCAGCGATATCTGGCGCACTGCCGTGACACGGCTCGTACATACCTTTACCTTGCGCATCCAAGCTTGCTGAAGGCAGCATGCCGATTGAGCCGGTCAACATCGCAGCTTCATCAGACAAGATATCCCCGAACATATTACCTGTAACCATCACATCGAACTGCTTAGGGTTTTTAATCAGCTGCATACACGCATTATCAGCGTACATATGGCTTAAGGCCACATCTGGATACTCAGACTCTTGCAACTTAATCATGGTCTGCTTCCAAAGCTCCGTCACTTCAAGCACATTGGCTTTGTCCACGGAGCAAATCTTTGCCGGTGTGCCATTGGCTTTGGCACGCACTTGCGCCAAATCAAACGCCACTTTACCAATACGCTCAATCTCTGAGGTCTTATAAACCATGGTGTTATAGCCTTGCTGCTCACCATTATCTAATGTACGGATGCCGCGCGGCTCACCGAAATAAATACCACCTGTCAATTCACGTACAATCAGCAAATCTAAACCAGAGATAATCTCAGACTTAATACTTGATGCATTTGCTAATTGCGGATACAGCTTAGCGACACGTAGATTAGCGAACAAACCCAGTTCACTACGAATCTTAAGCAGACCGCGCTCTGGACGAATACTGCGCTCAATACCATCCCACTTAGGGCCACCAACAGCGCCTAACAACACTGCATCCGCTTTACGCGCTTTATCTAACGTCTCATCAGGCAGAGGCACGCCATAATTATCAATAGCAACGCCGCCAATATCAGCCGCTTCTAAGGTAATACCTAAGTCAAACTTACCATTGACTGCTTTTAAAACATCCACGGCCTGAGTCATAATCTCAGGACCAATACCATCACCTGCTAACGTTAATACGGTTGCCATGTTTTTATTCCTAAATAATATTCTTTTAAATGGGGAAATTATCGAGCAATTTGCGATTTATATCGTTTTGCTTAGTCATTTTAATTTTGCTTAGTTATTTTAATATAAATAACCTTTACGCTTTAACGTCTTTAAATATCCATGGGGTCTTTTGTAGCATCTTGGTTTCATACTCTTTAATCGCATCGCTTTGCTGCAAGGTCAAACCAATGTCGTCAAGACCGTTTAACAAGCAGTGCTTACGAAACTCGTCAACTTCAAACGGATACTCAGTACCATCTGGTGCAATGACCACTTGACGCTCAAGATCTGCTGTTAGCTCATAGCCCTCATTAGCAAAGCATTTCTCGAACAACTCATCTACTTGTTCTTCGGTCAGTACGATTGGCAACATGCCATTTTTAAAGCAGTTGTTATAGAAGATATCAGCAAAGCTTGGTGCAATAATCGTACGAAAGCCATATTCTGATAATGCCCAAGGCGCATGCTCACGGCTTGAACCACAGCCAAAGTTTTTACGGGCAAGTAAAATATTAGCACCTTGATAACGTGGTTTATTTAATACAAAGTCTGGATTAATCACACGTGTTGACGGGTCTTGACCCGGGTACCCTTCATCTAAATAGCGCCAATCATCAAACAAGTTCACACCGAAGCCGGTGCGCTTGATTGACTTCAAAAACTGCTTGGCAATAATTTGGTCAGTATCTACGTTTGAGCGGTCAAGCGGACAAACAATACCAGTTTGAATATTATAAGCTTGCATAATAAATATATTCCTTAAAAATGGTCGAGAAGAGAGCGTCTATATTGGGTCAATTGGTGCAAATATGCCTAGCGACTAATGAGGACTCTTTGCAAACCGCTAAGTGTCTGCAAATCACTAGACGTATTATTAAAAGTGACGCACATCCACAAAGTGACCAGCCAATGCTGCCGCTGTTGCCATTGCTGGGCTTACCAAATGGGTGCGACCGCCATTACCTTGGCGACCCTCAAAGTTACGGTTTGAGGTTGATGCACACTGCTCACCTGGCTCTAATTTATCGGCATTCATTGCCAAGCACATTGAACAACCTGGCTCACGCCACTCAAAACCCGCTTCGATAAAGACCTTATCAAGGCCTTCTTCTTCTGCTTGCTGCTTCACTTGTCCAGAGCCGGCAACCACAATCGCCTCTTTGATGTTATCAGCGACTTTACGGCCTTTAATCACTGATGCCGCTGAACGCAAATCTTCAATACGCGAGTTGGTGCATGAACCGATAAAGATACGGTCTAATTTAATATCAGTAATCGGCTGACCAGCAGTTAAGCCCATATACTGATACGCACGCTCCCAGGCTTCGGCTTGAATATCGTCTTGAGCTTGATCAAGTGTTGGTACATTATCAGTCACATCCACGACCATCTCAGGAGAGGTACCCCAAGAAACCTGTGGTGCAATCTCGCTACCATCAATTTCAATAATCGCATCAAAATGAGCGTCTGCATCTGAGTGTAGCGTATTCCAGTATTCAACTGCTTGATCCCACTCTGCACCCGTTGGCGCAAATGGACGGCCTTTAACATAATCGATGGTAGTCTGATCGACAGCAACCATACCCACGCGAGCACCCGCTTCAATCGCCATATTACATACAGTCATACGGCCTTCCATGCTCATATTTTCGAATACATCACCAGCGAACTCAATTGCGTAACCCGTACCGCCTGCTGTGCCAATCTTAGCAATAATCGCTAATACCACATCTTTAGCTGTAACGCCCTCGCCAAGCTCACCATTAACGCGAATGAGCATATTTTTAGACTTTTTCTGTACCAAACACTGAGTCGCCAATACATGCTCAACCTCAGAAGTACCAATACCATGAGCCAAGCAGCCCAATGCACCATGAGTTGCCGTGTGTGAATCACCACAAACAACCGTCATACCTGGTAACACTAAGCCTTGCTCTGGTCCCACAACGTGCACAATACCTTGACGCACATCATTGATGGTGAATTCAGCGATATTAAATTTGACACAGTTGTCATCAAGCGTTTTTACTTGTAAACGAGAAATCTCGTCCTTAATGCCTTTAACACCTTCTAAACGCTCTTTACGCACAGTCGGTACGTTATGGTCTGGAGTTGCGATATTAGCAGACAAGCGCCAAGGTTCACGATTAGCCAGTGCTAGACCTTCAAAAGCCTGAGGACTGGTTACTTCGTGTAATAAATGACGATCGATATAAATAAGACTTGAACCGTCATCGCGTTTGCTCACCAAGTGGGCATCCCAAAGCTTGTCATAAAGCGTTTTTGCAGTATTTGAATTTGTTGCTGACATGGAAGGTATCCTTGCTGGCTTATAAAATTAAATTAACTAAATATTGTGTTCTAAAAGCAGGTTAAAAAATTGAATAATAAAGAATAATAAGGGTTTTATTAAAGATAATGATAAAAATCAATTAAAACTAATCGCTTGATGCAAACATATAAATAATAATCAGATGTCTCATAACAATATTATATATAATAATAGGAATATGACTAATGGCATCTGTTGCTATAAGCTTAGCAGCTTTCTTAATTCACCCTCTCTTATGGGTTGACATTAGATTTAATGTTAGGGCGGTAGATTGAAACTTCAATCAACGTGTCTCTTATCTATTGAGATTATAACAGCTAAGTTATATAATAATAATTGATGATTTTTATCATAAAGCAAACTTTATCTTATATGTAATTCATACATACACTTTTTTTGTTTTAGGCTGACCATGAATACCACAAATTTGACAACCTTTATTACCGTAATGCAAACGGGCAGTATATCAGGGGCGGCTGAAAAGCTTTTTATCACTCAGCCTGCTGTCAGTAAGCGCATCAAGAATTTAGAAGATGAGTTTAAGGTCACCTTATTTGATACCTTAGGCCGCGGTATCGTGCCGACTGCGGCTGCAAATGAGCTGCTACCACATGCCAAGCGTTGGCTAGATGATTATGATAATTTTAAGATAAATATTCAAAATTCACAGCAAACAATCTCTGGTAAGTTGGTCATTGGTACCAGTCACCACATTGGTCTACATCATTTGCCGCCAGTTCTAAAGCAGTTTATTCAAGCTTATCCATCGGTACAGCTTGAGGTGCATTTTGTTGACTCAGAAGCGGCTCACAAAGCAGTATTAGATGGCGAGTTGTCTTTGGCCTTTTTGACCCTACCACCTGTCTATGACAAGCGCTTAACCTATCATACGTTATGGTCAGATCCGCTGTTTTTTGTGACTGGCACCTTATCACCTCTTGCTCATAAAAACGCCGTAACTTTAGAGCAACTGGCACATTACTCTGCTATCTTGCCTGCCGCCAATACCTTTACGAGCCAGATTACCCTAGCGGAATTCGCTAAGCAGAACCTTAAGCCTTACGCGACCATGACCACCAACCCTCTAGAATCGATTCGTATGCTGGTATCGGTCGGACTCGGCTGGTCAGTATTACCGCAGACCCTAATTAACCAAGAGCTTGCCTGTATTGATATGGCAGATGACCTTGAGCTGCAGCGTTATTTGGGCGTGGTGATTAACCCAAGTCTAACCCGTTCAGCCAGCGTTGATGCCCTAATGCAGATGCTCGCCCCTATCGATTAATCATAAAAGTCTTTAAAGCATGGCTAATATCTGGGCAAAAACTGGTTGAATAGCAAATTTATCATCTATAACCATTAATGCTATTCGTAATAACCTTTATTTTGCTTTATAATACTCCTATATTGCCAAAAGTTAATAGGATGTAACCCAATGGTGAGAGCGCTGATACTAGGGCTTTTAAATTGATAGTGGATGATTGCTATGCAGGTAAACTATGTGAGAAAATCCATCAAATTATTCTATTAATTTTTGTTGATACATTTTTAGTTCACATAACAAAACCATTATGATACTAGCTGCATAATGGTTTTTTTGTGCTTAAAAAAATAAATCATATAAGGATTTTATTATGAATGGAGTATCAACAGGCGTGCTGATATCGCTCGCCTTATATTTTCTACTGATGATTGGCATCGGTATCTGGGCCTACTTCAAGGCTGAGAATGATTCTTCAGGCTATATGCTTGGCGGTCGTAACCTTAGCCCAGGCGTTGCAGCTCTTTCTGCTGGCGCATCTGATATGTCAGGTTGGTTGTTACTTGGTCTACCTGGTTATATGTACAGTTCAGGCGTGGTGAGTATTTGGATTGCGTTAGGCCTGACCATGGGCGCTTTTGCAAACTATATCTTAGTCGCACCAAGACTGCGCGTCTATACTGAGATTGCAGATAATGCCATCACCCTTCCCGACTACTTTGCTAACCGTTTTGAAGACAAGTCTCATCTGCTTAGAGTTATTTCAGCCATTGTTATTATCTTATTCTTTACCGTTTACACCGCAGCAAGCTTAGCTGGTGGTGGTAAATTATTCGACAGCGCTTTAGGCATGTCTTATAGCACTGGCCTTTGGGTAACTGCAGGCGTTGTTGTGGCTTACACCTTATTTGGCGGCTTCTTAGCGGTATCGACCACTGACTTCGTGCAGGGCGTTATCATGTTATTTGCCATGATTATCGTACCAGTTGTTGCCTTCACGGACCTTGGCGGTATTAGTGCAACGACCACAGCCATCCGCAATATCGACTCTGAGATGCTAAACATCTTTAGTGGCATGACCTTCTTTGGCATCATTTCATTGATGGCATGGGGTTTAGGTTACTTTGGACAACCACACATCATTGTACGCTTTATGGCCATCCGCTCTGTCAAAGATGTGCCAACTGCACGTAACATTGGTATGAGTTGGATGATTGTCAGCTTAATCGGTGCATTAATGACAGGTTTTGCTGGTCGCGCTTATGTACAAAAAACAGCGATGACCTTAGATGATCCAGAGACCATCTTCTTAGTATTTACTAACTTCTTATTCCATCCGCTGGTATCTGGTTTCTTATTGGCCGCTATTTTAGCAGCTATTATGAGTACCATTTCATCTCAGCTGTTGGTGGTATCAAGTTCATTAACGCGTGATGTTTATAAGCTTTTCTTTGATAGAGACGCGCCAGAGGCACGTCAAGTGTTAGTCGGTCGTATCTCTGTTGTACTTGTCGCTATCGTATCTATCTTCTTAGCATCAGATCCAGATAGCTCTGTTCTATCATTGGTTTCTAACGCTTGGGCAGGCTTTGGTGCTGCCTTTGGTCCATTGGTTGTGATCAGCTTAATGTGGAAACGTATGAACCGTAATGGGGCTCTAGCCGGTATGATTGTTGGTGCTGTAACTGTCATTCTATGGGTTTACGGCGGCTTTGAAACAGCAGACGGTACTGCGTTAAATGACTGGTTATATGCCATCATTCCAGGCTTTATCTTAAGCTCAATCGCTATCGTTGTTGGTAGTTTAGCAACTGCCGAGCCAAGCGATCACATTAAAGCGAAATATGAAGAGATGGAACTAAACCTAAAGTAAATCTTTTCTTACAAAAATCTTATTCTTAAATCAAAAAAACCTCGTCATTGAATGACGAGGTTTTTTTGTAGGTTTTTTATGGACAATTATTAGAATAACTCTTAGAAGGTTTTGGTTAACAATACCGTTGCCGTTTTATCATCACGATCATCATAGTACTTGAAGTTACTCTTTGTTTTGTCATAATCAAACACCAAACGCGGTGTCAAGCCAAGCAGCGTGAAATCACGTTTCCAAACTTGCAAACCTAATGATGCTGTCTTATCTTCGCGTCTGTCTCCAAAATCACCACCAAAGGTTCTGTAGTAACCAGCTAACCCGCCACCTGATAAATCATCACCTGGATTGTCATATTTCTTTTTAGCGTAGCCGACAGTAGCCAAGGTTGAAATACCTTTATTCCATTCACGGCCCCAACCTAGGTTAATAGAGTTACGGTCATAACTAATGATACTTGAGTCAGGCACGTCATTGCGATAATGACCCACACCACCATAGAAGTATTGACCCGCGCTTTGTAGATATAATCCATTTAGACCCACAAATCGGCCGTCTGTCTCACGATTTTTATCTTCGTCTTTATCAAATGTTTCGTTAGAGATTATACCCGTTGCGGTAAGCTTGAAACGAGGCTTTATCCAACGTGAGCCTTTTACGGTCAGCCCTTTACGCCAGCTATAAGGGTCTTTGCTATAAAATCGTCTGGTTACAAACGGCGTAACAGATACGTCATTTTTAGCATCATCATAACCCACACCTGCTGACGCAGTCAGTAAATAGTCATTGTACTCACTGGCATTCCAATAGCCTTTAACAAAGGCATTACCGCCTACTTCTGCATAGTAGTTTTTGGACAGGTTAATACGTTTATTGGCACTGGCTGATACTTGCACCCCGTTACCAGACTCTTTTTTGACGGCATTATAGCCATTGGGTTTAAAGTCGTCTGGAACATCGTTTAAGTTATCATCTTCGATGTAGCTAATAGAGGCGTTAAACTTCCATTCTTCTTGCTTCTTGATACGATCTATCAACCCCTCTACTGTTGCCATCACTGGCTCGGGAATGTCCACCCCTCTGAGCTTCGATAACTGATCTTGAGCTGCTGCGTATTGTTTATCTGCATATAAAGTCTGAGCCAAGTTTAAACGTACTGGATGAAAGTCAGAGTTGTTTGCTAACATCCCTTTATAAATTTCAATGGCCTTTTTATTCTGACCTTCACTACGATAAACGAGTGCATCCGCAAACTTAATCAGCATCGGATCATTCAGTTGTAGTGATTTATAGTGAGGTAATAGTGCTTTCACTGTTTCCATATCTTGAGCAGCGATTGCCGCATTCAGATATTTAGTGAAGGTCAAAGGATCAGCTTTTAATGCTTCGATATCTACATTTTGTGCAGTCCGTAACGGTTGACGCTGTGCAAGCGCACTTTTTAACTCTGATGTGGTGACCTTGGCAGTAGGTACCGTTTTATCAAGTACAGCATTACGCTTCTCTAGACGTACTAGCTCTGAAGCTAAATCATTTGAATCATCAACGACGCCATCATAATTCGCTCCTTCTGGAATATCGTCGGCAGCATAAGCGAATGGAGTGTAAATGGCAGCAGCCATTAATACGGAGGTACTGAGAGTTCTTAACAAAAATGGGTGCTTCATGGTTATCCTTACCAATGTTACTTGAATCCAACGTTCAATTTATATCCTATAATTAAAGCACTTAACCTAGTTTGACTAGGGTACTAACACGAATACTGATCGTAAATTTAGTAGTATTTCGCAAAAGTAATATAAGCTACCTTAACTATAAGATATTTATAGTAATTTTGCGAGTAAAAAATATCTTTAAGCTGTTATTTTTTCTAACAACAGTCTATCTAATAATTTATGCTATCTAATTCAAATCGTTAACATCACCTCTCAACTAAAAAAGCGCCCCCATTTGGGACGCTTTTCTACTATAGTTCAAATAATCGTTAGGCTTTTGAATTACTGCTTTTCAGCACCGAACGTACCTTGGAACCTAGTACCTGTACCAGCAACTGTACCTTTGCCACCTTCCACAGAAGCATCTTGATATATACCTCCTAAGAACTTAGCGTCTGCACCATAGAAACCACCTGCAGTATCGATGCCATTGACATTACCAGCAAATGTATTACCATCAATGGTCGCTTCAATACCAATCTTATTACCTTCAGGCATATACTTAAAGTTACCATCAAACGCAAGCTCACCAGCTACTGAGTTATTCACGAAGTCAACGTCAAAGCTAGATGTCCCGTTGACTGGCGCTGTACTAGTATTGTCATCTAAATGAATATTCTCAATATAAGTTGCTATACCAGTGTACTGTGCCTTACCATCATTAACTTGTTTTAAGTAGTCAATATCAGCTTGATTGGTTAAATACCCTTCAACATAAACATTAGTAGCTCTAGAAACATCTCCTACAAGTGAGTTAAAGTTTCCATACACGTGTCCAACCTGCATCTGCTGGTCAAAGTTTTCATATACTGAAGTATACTCATATGTTGGATTTGAACCCCCTTTACCAGCATCTACTTTAATTTCTCCAGAGCTTTGTAAGGACACTTGGATGGGTTCAAGCACACTTGAAGGTTGAACCATATCTCCTCGAACAACGCCTTCACTGAAGCTCTTGAAGTTATCGCCTTGACGATTATCTACTGGAACTTCAGCGCCATTTTCTACGGTAGTTGTCGTAAATTCAGACTTATCATCACGTATAGCAACATAGCCTATAGCATTATCGAGCTGACCAAGACCAAATGGAAGGGTCTTCTCCTTACTACTCAACGCAGTTGATTGGAAGCCTGTCATTTTAGGATCAGGAGCTACTTCTGGATTAGTTGGCTCGCTTGGGTTTGTAGGTTCACCTGGCTCTACAATAACTGGTTTAACTCTTTCTGCACCATAAGTACCTTGAACGCCATTGCCGGCATAAACACCGCCTAATAAATCAGCACCTTTACCATAGAAACCGCCAGATGTTTTAATACCGTTCACATTTCCTGTGAATTTATTGCCGGAGATATCAGCACCAACTGTTATCGTATTGTTATCGTTAAATGATAGTTCACCATCAACTGACTTTGCAACAAAATCAACATCAAACTTAGAGCTACCGTTAACATCAACAATAAGGTCCTTATCATCCATCAACGTTGCGACACCAGTATATTGAGCTTTACCCTCTTCTGTTTCTTTACCTGCAGCTAACTTATCAATATCACTAACGCTCGTTGAATTACCTTGAACATACGTAGTAGAGGTGAAGTCTTTACTGACGCCACGTTGCAATTCACCATATACATGACCAATTTGCATTTGATCATCAAAATTATTATAAACTGACGTGTAGTTAAGTTTACTATTAACAGGTGAGTTTGCCCAGTTTTTAGCTAATACATTGACAGAACCTTTACTTTCACTAAATCCATTTTCTAAGTTAGTATCGTTATCACCCTTCAAATTAACTTCGATCGGATTTAGAACTCTATCACTTAACTCATTTGTGCGAAGTAATAGTTTGTCATACCCAGCCGAATAATTGTCTAGTATTTCAGACTTACCTTCGATTACTGAATTTTGAACGCCCGAAATTGCAGAATCAGACTCATCAAACTGATTGGCTAAGATTTCAGCCTCCTCAGCTCGTTTCTGAGCTTCTGCAACTGCTAATTCCGCTTCTTGTTTGGCTACCTCAGCCAAAGCTTTCGCTTCTAAAGCAGCTTGCTTAGCCGACTCAGCTTCTGCTGCTTCGGCTTTGGCTTCTTCTGCTTGTGCTTTTGCAGTATCCGCTTCTGCTTGGGCGGCGTCTACTGCAGCCTCTGCTTCGGCTTTAGCCTCGCCAATCGCTTGCTCTGCTGCTACTTGTGCCGCAACTAAGGCTTCTTCTGCGGCGGCTTGTGCAGTTTGGGCTGCCGCTTCCGCTTGAGCAGCCTTAGTTGCCGCCTCTATTGCTGCCGCCTCTGCAGCTTCTGCTGCTTCTGCACGATCTATTGCAGCCGCCTCAGCAGCTTCCGCCGCTTCTGCACGCTCTATGGCTGCGGCAAGTCCACCATCTCCTCCTTCACCTGCATTAGCTAGGGCTTCTTGGGCTTTCTCTAACGCTTCTTGTGCCTTAGCTGCATCTTCTTGTGCTTTAGTCGCCGCCGCTTGGGCTGCTTCGGCTTTCGCTTGTTCCGCTGCTAACGCTGCTTGGCTAGCGTCTGCTGCGACTTGAGCTTCTGCTGCGGCCTGTTCTGCCGCTGTTTGTGCATCTGATTTAGCACCATAAGTACCTTGTGCGCCATTGCCTTCATATATGCCGCCTATATATTGGGCATCGCCACCGTAGAATCCGCCTTCGGTTGCATACCCTGCGTTGTCATCAGCACTACCTGAGAACTTATTGCCTTCAATACCTGCAGTTAAACCAATGTTACCTGCTTGGTTAAAGCTTAAGGTGCCATCTAGTTTCTTAGCCACAAAGTCTGCAGTAAATACTGAAGTTCCAAATTCAATGTCATTACCAATGCCAATTTCACGATACGTCGCATCACCTGTATAACCTGCTGTACCATCTGTTGGTACGTTCTCAGCTAATGTGGCATTACCGATAACGGCTGCTCCGTTCACAGGAATCTTTGTATCGCTTAGACTAGCAGTACCGTCAATATGACCAACAAGCAAGTCATCACTATAGTTTTTATAAACTGAGGTATAAACCAGTGGTAACACACCTAAGTCTGTAGCGATTTCAGTATTATCTTCATGACTCATAAAGCCATTAGCCAGTTCTGTATCACCCTCTCCAGATATAACCACGTCAACGATAGGTAATAAATTATCAGAAGCTATATCAGCTCGAGCTTGAAGGCTATCACCTGCTACCTCGAAATCACGTGTAGTTGCAATAAAGTCACCTAAGAGACCGGTTACTGATGCGCCTACATTGATAGTTTGCACGCCAGATTTGTCAGCTTCAGGATCATTCTTGATAGCAGCAGCTTCTGCTTTATCTGCGGCAGCTTGTAATGCAGCTTGGGCCGCATCTGCCTCAGCTTGGGCTGCTGCAATAGCCGCTTCTGCTGCTTGTTGGGCTGCGGTGGCTTCAGCAAGGGCTTCTTGTAATGCTTCTTCTTTACGGGCTACTGCCGCTTCTAAGGCGTCTGTGTTACCACCGCCTGCAGCTAGTGCATCGGCTAGGTCTTGCTCAGCTTCGGCTAGGGCAGCTTGTGCTTCTGCTAAATCAGCTTTGGCTTGATCCGCTTCTGCTTGTGCTGTTTCCGCTTTGAGCTTTTCAGTAGCGGCTTGTGCTTGGGCTTCTTGAGCTGCTTGCTGGGCGGCGGCAGCTTGGGCTTCGGCTTGTTCCGCTTTGGTGTTCGCTTGCGCTATGGCTATCTCAGCGTCTTCTTTAGCTTTTTTAACTTCTGCTTTGGCAGCGCTCACTTGCGCTTTGGCTTCTTCTGCCTCTGCTTTTGCAGTATCCGCTTCTGCTTGTGCGGCATCTACAGCGGCATCCGCTTCGGCTTTGGCTTCACCAATGGCTTTGTCTGCTGCTTCTTGTGCCGCCACTAAGGCTTCTTCAGCTGATTGTTGGGCGGACTTCGCTGCAGCTTCTGCTTCTTGCGCTTTAGTTGCTGCTTCTTCAGCTGCTGCTTGTGCGGCTTCTGCGGCTGCGGCTTTCGCTAGTGCGGCTGCTAATCCACCGTCTCCACCTTCACCTGCATTGGCTAAGTTCTCTTGCGCTTTAACTAATGCCTCTTGTGCTTTCTCAGCATTGGCTTGAGCTTTGTCTGCTGCTGCTTTAGCAGCGTCTGCTGCTGCTTGCTGCTCTGCAATGGCCGCTTGCGCTGCATCTGCTGCAGCTTGTGCATCTACTGCTGCTTGCTCTGCTGCTGTTTGTGCATCAGATTTAGCACCATAAGTACCTTGGGCGCCGTTACCTTCGTAGACACCACCTAGATATTGTGCGTCACCACCGTAGAATCCGCCTTCGGTTGCATAGCCCGCGTTATCATCGGCACTGCCTGAAAATTGATTACCATCAATACCTGCGGTTAAACCAATGTTACCTGCTTGGTTAAAGCTTAAGGTGCCGTCTAGTTTCTTAGCCACAAAGTCTGCGGTAAATACTGATGATCCAAATTCAATGTCATTACCAATTCCCATCTTGCGATACGTCGCATCACCTGTATATCCAGCTGTACCTTCTGTTGGTACGTTCTCAGCGACTGTGGCGTTACCTATTACGGCTGCTCCGTTTACGGGTAGTGCACTGTCTCCTAGTGCTGCTGAACCATCAATATGACCAATACGCATGTCATCTTGATAGTCTTTGTAGATTGAACTATAGGTTAATGGTAAGTCTGCTTTGATTGGACTGGTTATCGATATCAGAGCTTCACCATCATACTGCTTAAAGCCATTACTCATCTCAGCGTCATTGTCTGATGAGGTGGTAATCTCTACTGCGGGTAGTAGGTTGTCTGATGCCACATCTGATCTTGCTTGAACACTGGTGTCATCCGCTGCAAAGTCACGTGTTGTCGTGTTGAAGGCCCCAAGTGGCCCAGCGTTAACGTTTAAGGTCTGTACGCCAGATTTATCAGCTTCAGGTGCATTCTTAATTTCAGCAGCTGCAGCTGCATCAGTAGCCGCTTGTAATGCGGCTTGTGCGGCATCTACTTGAGCCTCAGCTGCTGCAATTGCTTCTGCTGCTGCTTGTTGGGCTGCGGTTGCTGAGTTCTGGGCTGCTTCAAGTGCTGCTGCTCGGCGATCTACTTCTGCTTGTAATGCCTCTGTATTACCACCACCTGCTAATGCATCTTGTAAGGCAGCTTCTGCTTCTTCAAGCGCCTTTTGAGCGTCCGCTAATTCTGATTTAGCGGTTTCTGCTTCTTTCTGAGCCGCTGCCGCTTTGGCTTTCTCTTCAGCAGCTACTTGATTAGCCGCTTCTGCTGCTTGCTGCGCTTGTAGCGCTTCTTGCTGTGCTTGGTCTGCTTTAGCGTTGGCTTCAGCTACCAAGCGGTCTTTTTCTATCTTCGCTGTAGCAGCGGTATCTTTGGCTGCATCAGCTTCTGCTTTCGCTGTCTCGGCTGCTGTGTTGGCAGCTTCGGCTTCGGCTTTGGCTTCAGCAACTAATTTCTCAGCTTCCGCTTTGGCCTCACCCACTGCTTTGTCTGCGGCTGCTTGAGCAGCTGCTAGGGCATTTTCTGCGGCAACTTTCGCTGATTCAGCGGCTTGTTGCGCAGCTTGTGCTGTTGCAGCAGCATTTTCTGCAGCTTCTGCACGCGCTAGAGCGTCATTTAACGCCTCTTCATTGCCCACGTTATTATCTGCGTTTTCAGCTCTTTCTTTTGCTTTTTCTGCGTCTAGTTGCGCTTTTTCTGCATCGGCTTTCGCTTGTTCAGCAGCTGCTTTCGCTTGTTCAGCCTCTGCGTTCAACGCATCAATCTGTGACTGTACCGCATCTGCTGCAGCTTGTGCATCTACTGCTGCTTGCTCTGCTGCTGTTTGTGCATCAGATTTAGCACCATAAGTACCTTGGGCGCCGTTACCTTCGTAGACACCACCTAGATATTGTGCGTCACCACCGTAGAATCCGCCTTCGGTTGCATAGCCCGCGTTATCATCGGCACTGCCTGAAAATTGATTACCATCAATACCTGCGGTTAAACCAATGTTACCTGCTTGGTTAAAGCTTAAGGTGCCGTCTAGTTTCTTAGCCACAAAGTCTGCGGTAAATACTGATGATCCAAATTCAATGTCATTACCAATTCCCATCTTGCGATACGTCGCATCACCTGTATATCCAGCTGTACCTTCTGTTGGTACGTTCTCAGCGACTGTGGCGTTACCTATTACGGCTGCTCCGTTTACGGGTAGTGCACTGTCTCCTAGTGCTGCTGAACCATCAATATGACCAATACGCATGTCATCTTGATAGTCTTTGTAGATTGAACTATAGGTTAATGGTAAGTCTGCTTTGATTGGACTGGTTATCGATATCAGAGCTTCACCATCATACTGCTTAAAGCCATTACTCATCTCAGCGTCATTGTCTGATGAGGTGGTAATCTCTACTGCGGGTAGTAGGTTGTCTGATGCCACATCTGATCTTGCTTGAACACTGGTGTCATCCGCTGCAAAGTCACGTGTTGTCGTGTTGAAGGCCCCAAGTGGCCCAGCGTTAACGTTTAAGGTCTGTACGCCAGATTTATCAGCTTCAGGTGCATTCTTAATTTCAGCAGCTGCAGCTGCATCAGT